>JAFSFU010000117.1 GCA_017435025.1 Lachnospiraceae bacterium
ACCGGACAGGAAGCAACCACCTTTTCAAAGTCGTCACAATAATATGTCTTAATAAAGCTTGCACCTAATTCTGCCAGCAAACGGGATGCCGTACTGAAATAGCGTGGTGTACGCTCCATCTCCTTACCTACGGCAGTTACACCGAGGACCGGAACACCATAACGGTATCCGGCATCGGCTGCGCGGCATAAAGTTTCCAGAGAATCCCTTTCACCGGCACCGCCTACGAAACACTGGATCGCCAATGCTGACGCGTTCATTCTTAATGCATCCTCCATATCGCAGCCAAGACCGGAACCAACGGTCATGTCATCGAAGAATACAGACATATCATGGGTAGCTCTTAAACATACAGCCTTATTCAGAGTCGGAGGGATACATGCACGAATTGCACCTCTGGTACCCATCAGTACATCTGCATGTTCACAAAGCGGTGCGATCGTCACATCCAGGCGCTCCAATCCCGCTGTAGGTCCCATAATATAACCATGGTCAAATGCCAGCATCACCGTATTTCCGGATTTTGGATCAAACAGACGGCTCAATCTGTTTTTCATTCCCCAATCCGTATTTCCAAGACCTTTTGCAAAAAATCCTGTATCCTGTACCGGCGTATCAAGGAAATAGTTTTTCGCGTCTTTGTTTCCTACTGCGTCTGCCATAATTTTTACTCCTTAAAGAATACAGGTGTATGAGCCGGTGTATTCCAGAGTGCTTCGATCTCATCGTCCCATTTAGCAATGTTCATCTGGAAACCGCCTGCCTCCTGAACAGTCAGGATCTCACCTACCATGTTGCCAACAACTTTTACGCCCTGTGCCTCCAGATACTCAACTGCATCTTTGTAAAGAACCAGCATTTCCATCATGGTAGTTGCACCACAGCCGTTGATCATGACAAATGCCTTATCGCCGGATGTTAAACCGATCTTTTCAGATAACGGTTTTGCAATGGTAGCGATTGTTTCTTTGGAGCTTAACATCGGAACACGCACTCCGCCGCCTTCACCGTGCTGGCCTGCACCGATCTCCATCAGATCTGTCTCACCAAGATCACCGAAAGACATGCCGTTCTGCGGATGAGTTGCATCTGTTACCTTTACGGTTACGGATGCCATATTATCTGCATATCTCTGAGCAATATCAGCAACCTCATCCAGAGTCTTTCCTGCTGCCGCAGCCGCAGCTGCCACATGATACATTGCTACAGCACCTGCAAGACCACGCTGGTTATCTTCACCGTTCGGATCATACTGGATCTCTTCACCGGTAATCACCTGACGAACATTCATACCGGCTTTTTTCGCCATCTTCATTGCCTGTTTTCCTGCCAGCTGATCGCCTGCATAATTCAGAGTAAGGAGTAATACGCCGTGGCCCTTATCTGCTTTCTGCATCGCCTCAAATACCAGCTGTCCGGACGGAGCCGCAAAAATATCACCTACTACCTGGATATCCAGCATACCTTTACCAACGAAACCAGCCTGTGCCGGCTCATGTCCGGAACCGCCGTATGTTACCACTGTAACACGGTCCGCATTCTCAAGGTCTTTGCTGATGACCATATGTCCGTCCACATCAAGAATATCACCAAAAGCCAATCCAAGACCGGCAATCAGCTCATCTGTAACTGTTTCCGCGCTGTTAATAAACTTTTTCATCTTCATAGGTATATATCCTCCTTAATTAATTCTCTGCTAATCCTTTAAAGAAATATGCCATGGACATGGCTCCGGCATCCGGGGTTCCGATGGTCTTTGCACCGTAACTTTTTGCACGGCCAAATTTTGATGCAAAGTTTTTACTGTTTTCGGCTCCCTTTTCTGCTGCTTCTGCTGCCACGCAGAAAAATTCATTCACGTCGCTGCCTTCATAAGCTTCCATTGCTTCCGTAGCCGGGATCAATGTGTCCATCAATGTCTTATCGCCGACTTTGGCACCGGACATATCATCCAGTTCTTCAAAGGCTCTTGCAAACATTGCCTTTAATTCCGTCACATCCATTTCATCGCTCTCCGGAGCACCTTCCTGCATACCGTCAAGCCATGTATTCCACAACGGAACCGCACTGCCGCCGTTGAGGCGCATAACTGCCATTGCCGCATCATCTAACATCTCTTTGATATTGCCGTCTGCTGCATCCATTGCACTTTCGATCGTATTGCAGATTTTCACCATGGTAAAACCATGATCCGCATCACCGAACTGTGCATCGATCTCCGTAAGTTCCGCTTCTGCTGCGCAAACACATTTGCACGCATGCTTGAATCGCTGAATCAATTCAACTTTTGTAATCATCGCTTCTCCTTTCTTGACATTTGTTAATTTTAAACGTCCATTTTTCTACTTAAAGTTTAACAAATGTTTAATTTCAAGTCAATTATTTTTGACGTTTTTCAATGATTATTCCCTGATTTTTAAGTGTTTTTCCAAAAAAAAACCGACCGGAACTTCATCAGTCCCGATCGGTCTATCTTTTTATCATTTGTTAAATTCTGTTAGTTTTTTCGCTACTGAAAACGGAAGGATCAGCGTATCGATCACACCTGTTCGCAGCGCGCCGGCTACCGCCTCCGCTTTGACCTGATCTGAGCAAACAGCCGTCACATGCACCTGCTTTAGCTGTTCCATCGACACCTGCGCCACACTGTCTTCTTTCGGGCTGATCACACGGCCATCCTTATCGTAATAATGGGCCAGGATACGGCCGACGGCACGTTCTTTCGTCAGCTTGTCTCCATAAATCGTCTTTACACCCATATCCGGATAGGACGGATAGTTGGAGATCGAGATCACCGCCTGTTCCATCTCCGACCACATATTGCAGATCAAACCGTAAGGCTCTGTTTTCTTTACAAACTCCAGTTCCGCATTGGTATCGAACAGGGCCGGAACATATAAAAAGTTTGCAGTCTTACCTGTTTTTAATGCCAGGATCCGGACGATCTCATTGGTATGGTAACCGCGGATAACAGACGAGATACCTCCGGTCAGCGGGAAAATACAGCCCTTATTCCGCTTTTCATCATCCATTGTTTCTGCCAGATCTGCCATCTTTCCCATCATGGAACCCCAGCCGATACCAACATTTTTATTGGCATTCTTTTTGTGGAAACAATAGAAAAAGGCCTCGTTTGCTACTGTTTTATTGGTTTCACCGGCATTATTTCCATCGGATACGAGAATCACATGATTGATAGGGAAACGATCCTTTAAACACTTGGTCATCTTTTCACGGTTAAACCCAATATCATTGATCGTGATCTTCACAATACCGCACGTCTTTGCCTCTGTAAGCAGCAGGCTTACCAACGGGCGTGAAATGCCCACTTCTTTCGCAATCTGGCTCTGATTCATATCCTGCTCATAATACATGCGGGCAACCGCGATCATGCGTTCAATTTTTTGCTCTGCCGGTATCATAGACTGCCTCCAAAGGTTTCGTATTCTTACCTATCATACCTGTTTATTTAACATTTGTCAACAAATGCAAAGTACTGCTTGATTTCCTCCACATCCTGCGTCTGAATCTTTTTCTCTTTTACCTCAAGCAAAAATCCCAGAGAACCACCTACTGTATAAGAACTAACCAGCAATTCTTTTCCGCCACGGAAAGAGAAATACAGATCAAAGGACCAATCCTCCTCATCTTCTTCGCTGTCATCAAAATATGGTGTGATGGAATCCAGTTCTTCCGCTTTACGGTCGGTGTTGATATCCCAAAGGCAGAAATCCTCTCCAACAAAATAATGGAACGCCTTATCAAAGGTATTTACATCCTCGGATGCAAATAAACGATTTTCATCATTTTTCCACACGAATCCCCAGCTTTCACGAGCATGTTTTCGGAGTTCATGCAGGCGATCTACCACTTCTTTCTTACTGTTCATAACAAACCTCCTATCATAAAGTATGCCAGCAGGAGTGACCTGCTGGCAAAACATTGATGTCATTCATAATCATCCGATTACGGAGCGATGGAATAAGCACCGTCCAGTAACAGACACTGACCGGAATAGTAACAGGAATCCGGACCTGCTAAGAATGCGATTACCGGTGCGATATCGTTTTCTGCATCACCGAGGCGACGCATCGGCTGCTGCATAAGGATCGCATTGTATTTCTCCGGGAACTTCTTAGCCCACTCTTTTGCTGCTGGAGACTCTGCACCCGGAAGTACACAGTTTACACAGATGCCATACTGACCCCATTCTTTTGCTGCAATCTTTGTAAGACCGCGGATCGCTTCTTTATTGGAACCGTAAGCGCAGTTACCGGCATAACCGAACATACCGGTTGCAGATGCAAAGTTGATCACACGACCTTCGCCCTGTTCTTTCATATATGGGAAGCATTCCTGCATGAAGTTCAGGGAACCGATGGTTCCGGTGGACCATGCAAGGTACATTAAATCATAAGTAACTTCTTCAACCGGCATGGACTTAGCAACTGCCTGTGCGTTATTTACTACAACGTCAACCGTACCATAAGTCTCTACTGTCTTGGCAACTACCTCTTTTACGCGCTCGCGGTTCGCAGAGTCACATGTCATAGCAAACGCTTCGCCGCCTGCTGCCTTGATCTCAGCCACTGTCTCTTCGATCGGCTCCGGTCTTCTACCTGTACAAACTACCTTTACACCTCTTTTTGCAAGACAAAGAGCAATACCTTTACCAATACCCTGACCTGCGCCTGTAACGATAGCAACTTTCTCATTTAACTGTTTCATAAATATATACTCCCTTCAGTTATTCCCTTTTCATAGGTATATCATACACGATTGATAACCTTTTGACAAGTGGAAATGATATTTTTTTCACAATTTCCTTTGCCGTGTTACCAAGGAACTACTGCGCAAGAAGCTCTCTCACTTTTTCCGGTGTATACACTACCTGTGTCAAGCGATCCACCTCAATCTGATAGAGCGCATTCGCCACCATATGCTCCGCAGCCTGCTCCAGTTCACGGATACCGCTGGTATTGGCAAAGTGCTCCACAAGCGCATCCAGTGCATCTTCCGGAATCACCAGCTCATCTGCCTTTAATCCCATGCGTTTGATCACTTTTGGAAGTGCATATTTAGAAAAGATTACCTTTTTCTCTTCCGCAGAATAATCCGGAATTTCAATCACGGCAAAACGAGACATGAGCGGCGCACTGATCTGGCTCTTATCATTGGCTGTCGCGATCGGATAAACACCACTGGTCGGGATCATACACTCCATATAGTTGTCTGTAAATCCAATATTATCCAATAAAGTCAGCAATACATCCGCCGGATTTCCGTTTCCTTTTCCGGATGCAGCTTTGTCTAACTCATTGATGATAAATACCAGATTGGATTCACCAGCCATGGAAAACGCCTCCATGATAATGCCCGGTTTTGCGTTGGAATAAATACGGGAACTGCCGGTCAGCTGTTCCGGATCGTTAATGGAGCTCATATCCAAAGTTGTCCACGGCAGCTTTAAAATGCGGGCCACCGCATACGCAATCTGGGATTTACCGATTCCCGCCGGTCCGATCAAAAGAATTCCGTAAGCCGGAAGCGTGTGGGTACGGTTAATCTGGATGATCGTCTCCATAATACGCTGTTTTACCTTCTCCAGACCATACAATTCTTCATCCAGAATCCGACGTGCCTCCACCGGATCAATGGATTCAAAATAATTGTTTCTCCACTGGATATTCATCATAATAGAAAGCGCACGCTGCGCATGGCGGCGTTCTTCCTGCGTCACCTCATGGGAGTGAGCCACAGCCAGATTTCTTCTTGCCCAGAGACGAATATTCTCCGGCAGTGTCTTACCGGCACATGTCATAAAATCGGAAATCGTCTGCAGACTGGTGACTTTCATATCATCTCCGCAATCATCTGCCTCAACCACTTCCTCTTCCTCGGTCGGTGCATCGCTGGCAAGCAGACGTTCGATCATATACTGCAGGAAACCATCCTCCGCAGATAATTTCGCGCGACCTCCCATCGGTCCCATCGCCATCTCTCGAATCTGGTACACTGCATAACCATCTTCGTGGTTCTCACCGGTCAGACGAATATTGATATGATTCTTTCCAAGCCATTTCAAAAGTTCCACAAAACGGGCATCAACTTTTAAAATATCGGCGCTGAACACGCCGTCTTCCTCTTTAAAATCGAAAGCTGTCTTCTTATTCTGGTTTGCAAAGGTTCCCCAGGAAAGATGATTCCATTTTCTCTTGCTGTTATCCAAAACCAAAATCGGTTTTTCAGGGGTCGCAGTCCGTTCACTGGACTGGAACGTTGTATACGTACAGATAAATTCTTCTGTCTTTGGTGTATCACTAAAATCAAATACCGGCATGTGTTTGCTCCTTTGTATATGCAATATTAGCCGTTCTTGCTGGCCGATCATGTATAATTATACCGAGAATCGACAATTTTTCAAGTGATGATTCAAAAAACAAAAGCCATTAAACATGTTTCTGTTCAATGACTTTTGTCTTAGCATTTATATTATTTTACCAGTGAATATCTGCGCCGCCCTCAACATGAATGTGCTGAC
>JAFSFU010000118.1 GCA_017435025.1 Lachnospiraceae bacterium
ATTGATGCCGTGAAATCGATGACTTATGTGGAAAGAGATGGTTCGGTTCATCCTTGGCTCACAGAGGATGAATATATTGCGCTGACGATTCGAAAAGGAACTCTTTCCAATGACGAGCGAGCAATTATGGAGAGTCACGTTTCGATCACTGACAAGCTTCTGTCGAAGATCAAATTCTCCAGAGACCTGTCACATGTACGTGAATGGGCCGCGTCTCACCACGAGTTTTTAAACGGAACGGGATACCCGAAACATCTTTCCGGGGACGAGATTTCGTATGAAGTAAGGATTATTACGATCCTGGATATTTTTGATGCACTGGTTGCTGATGACCGCCCGTACAAACCGGGTATGCCGATCGACCGGGCATTGACCATTCTCACAGCAATGGCTGAAAAAGAAGGCAAACTGGATCCGAAACTGACAAAACTGTTTGTTGAGAGTCGCTGCTGGGAGAGCGAAAAAACTGCTGTTGAAGCAAACTAACGGGGGAAAGTATGATGGGAACAATGAAACAACTGAAGCGCAGCATGATCGCGATGTTCCTTGTTGTGTGTATGATCTGCAGTAATACCCTTCCGGCATTTGCGGATCAGGCGGTGGCATTGACCATGCGCCTTGCAAAGACCGAAGGTACTGTAAGCGTTACCAACAAGAATGGCCGCGATATGGGAACAAAGGCAGATATGAAGCTGTTCAACGGCTACAATCTTGGAACGGAGCAGGCCAGCTATGCATGGATTGGTCTTGATGACTCCAAGATCATCAAACTGGATGCAGTCAGTGAGGCTGAGATCCAGAAAAAGGGAAAAGATCTGGAAGTTCTTCTGAATTCCGGTAATCTGTTCTTTAATGTAACAGAATCCCTGAAGGTAGATGAGACTTTAAATATCCGTACCTCCACAATGGTAACCGGTATCCGCGGTACCTGTGGCTGGGTAAAAGTGCTGGATTCCTGGAGAACGGAAGTGTTTATCCTGGAAGGCAGCGTAGAATGCTGGGTAATGGATCCGGTAACCGGTCAGGCAAAGAGCGTACGTCTCGGCGCCGGCCAGAAGGCAACGTTCGTTGTATATGATCAGATGCGCGAAGGCGATAAGTGTGACATTATCATGGGCACATTCGGTGAGAATGAGATTGATCCGTTCGTAGCGATCGAACTTCTCAACGATAACGATCTGCGCGATCGCGTGGATGGCGCTACCGGATTAAACATCGGTGCGATCATCAGCGGTGCAACAGAGCGTCTTTACGCCAAGGAGCAGGATACCAATCAGAAGATGCAGGTGATCCAGAATCAGCTGTTCAGCCAGCCGAATACGGTGAAGGATCCGGTATTCGAGACAAACAGAAACGATGATACGGACAGACCGAGCAGCGGCGGAAGCGGCTCCGGCGGCGGATCCTCCTGCAGTAGATGATCCGGTCGTAGTTGAAACAATCGATCTGTATATGCCGATCACTGCGGCAGAGTTGAACGATTATCTGCAGGATTACAATGTAAGACTTCATGGCAGCGGTGCTGCGAACGGTGATATTCTTGCGATTGATACGACTGTGACTGTGCCGGAACGAGGTACCAATGTTACTGAATTAGCAGTTGATGAGGATGTTACAATCAGTGTAGAAGAAGGATGTGAACTTCGCATCAACGGTAC
>JAFSFU010000119.1 GCA_017435025.1 Lachnospiraceae bacterium
AAGACGAAGCAACGCCTTATCCAGACAATCGCGGATCTTGATATAATCGTAGGACTCTTCCCCCAGTTCCAACATGCACTGATACGGTACATGGATATCGTAGTACAGTCCCTCGGTGTTCAGATCCACCGTCTCCAGAGATGCATTTACCTCAAAATGTCCACCATTCATACCGGTATAAAGGTACAGATAAATATCGTACTCCTGATCATATTTGAGCGGCAGCCACGTATGGTTTACATCCATCGCCTGTGCAGTGACTCCGTTCACAAATACCGTGAACTGAGGATTGCATGCGTCCCACTGTCCCTCTCTTCCGGTTTTGACGGTAAGTCTCAGTTCCTCTCCATCGCTTCCCTCCACAGCCGGGATCTGCATATGTAACCAATAATGGGTGTCGATTCCTTCAAACAGCTTATTGGGAAGGTACTCATGCCAGCCCGCATCCAGTGCAGGCGGTGTGTTCGAGGTCTTGTATTCAGGACATTCGATAAACGTGTACTCGATGTTTTCCTTTCGGATCAGTTTCGTGTCACGTAGCTTTTCCGTCATGACCCGAATTTTCTCTTTGATAAAATCCATAAGGAAGCCTCCTTTTCTTTTTGTGATTCCATTGTACCGCTCACACCGGTTATTTACTTCTCTTGACATGATAAACATTATATGCTACGGTGATATTAGGTTTCGTTTATCGCAGGAGGAATGAGCATGCGACCTAAAATGTTAGATGCCAAATACCATATTGAATCTCAAGCAGGATGTCTATGCCGCTATGTGCGGAGCGATACCGAATATTTCCGCCCCCATAATCACAATTACTATGAATTATTTCTGGTGTTAAAGGGCGAAGTATGTCACATTATCAACGATGAAGAACAGTATTTAAGCGAGGGGCATCTTTTGTTCATCCGTGATTTCGATGTTCACGATTATAAAAGCGGAAACGGTGATTACTTTGAATTTATCAACCTGGCCTTTTCCAAAGAGACCTTCTCAGAAATGCTGTCTTACCTCGGACCGGGCTATCCAGCAGACACCCTGCTGACCGCTCCCCTTCCTCCCGCTGTCAGTCTGTCCTCCGGCGAAAAGGAAGCTCTCTCCTATGATTTTATTGAACTGAGCCAACACTCTGATGCCGAATACATACGCTTTAAGGCAAGGACTCTGCTCGTGTCTGTGTTCAGCAAATTCTTTTTTCACTATTCAGAGCATAAAACCAACATTCCCGCCTGGATCGAGAGTCTTTACGAGAAGATGAAACATCCGCAGAATTTTATTGCCGGTGTTGACAGGATGTTTTCGTTGGCAAACAGAAGCCGTGAACACGTGGCCCGCTCACTAAAACAATATTATTATACTACACCCACCGAACTTGTAAACAACCTTCGTCTGGAATATGCCGCCAAGCTCTTACTGATCAGCAACCTGCAGGTTACTGACATTTGTTATGAAAGCGGTTTTGAAAATTTGTCCTGGTTCTATAAATCCTTTGCCCGTAAATACGGGATGGCACCGGCGGAGTATCGAAAAAAGCTGCATGTAGGTCGGTAAATACCACTCATTCCAGTTCGCCTTGAATGCCAGGATAGTCAATGTGGCCACAATCGGCTTTAAGTTGGGCAGCATAACACGGGTAAAGGTGGATACAAACCCACAGCCGTCGATCATAGCCGCCTCATCCAGCTCCTTGGGGCTGATTGACAAACCCTCTCACCAGATAGATCCCGACAACGCCCACACCGAAAAAGGTCTTTGCGATGACACCGTGGATAGAGTCTCCCAGACTGACGGCATTCATGATCCGCAATACCGGATAGATGGTAATACCACTGACACGGATAAACATGGTGCCCGTAAACAAATCAAAGATGATCTTTGCTCCCGGAAAATCCGCCCGGGCAAAGACATAGCCAGTGATGGTACCGACCCCCACCCCTTATCATGTCTGGCGGCAGGGGAAAAGAGATTCTTCGGAATCGAAAGAAATCAGCCGGCCTGCATTTCTTGTACAAACCGACTGATCTCTCTCCTTATTCTGTTCAGATCGTCAGAGTCATCCCTGACTGTTCTTCTTCCTCCACTTCGTTTTCCTCCGATTCTTCTTCTCGGATTGCACTGTGCTGCTTCTCCTCCAGACCACTGTCCAGCCTGATCTGTGGCAGCGTCTTTAAGAATTCTTCAGCATTCCGGTATGCGATTCCATTCTCGGTATCCAGTGCGTTCCAAATGTACAACACATATCTTCCCACCAGTTTTCCGTACCTCGGTGAAGTCAGTTTAAGCATCTCTTCATTCATCAAATGCCGTCCCTGCTCCCGCACATACTCACGACTGTGCTTGATCTCATATGCTGCACAGCAATTATTTTTCCGGTCATAGATCACCATATCATACTCACCGCTGACAAACTGGTACTTAAACACATCATAGTTTTTCCCCAGTGCCTTCGCGGTCTCCAGAAGAATGATATCCTCAAGCATCCGGCCTCTGACATCATCCAGTATGCGCTCCGTGATATACAACTTCCGTTCACTCTCCAGGACATTAAACTGTTCATGCTTCATCACTGCGTAAACCAGCGCCTGCGCCTGGCAGTAACGCATTCCCGGCTGGGTGAACAATACATGTTCGGTCTGCTCTGCACCGGAAACAGCATGCTCTACCGGGCAGTCAATGATCAGATCCAGTGCTTTCAGGTAACTCTTTATCCGAGCGATATGCGAATCGGTGATTTCAATCGTCTGCTGTTCCCGATTGCGGATGTCCAGAAGCTCCATCAGCCGTTTCGTCACTGCATCCTTATCCATATACTGATAGATATCGATCCGTTTCTCCCGGTCATGCTGATTCCGCATGATCTGTGCCGTTGATCCCAGATCATGGGACTTAAACTTATCGGTCAGAACAGAAAGTACGAACCGATGGTTCATATCTTCGATAATACGATTGATCGCGCTGGTCAATTCGCCCGCATCATACAAATCATGCAGATGACTAAAATAATGTCCGTATTCAAAACAGGACAGCGAGTGCTGAATGTTCCTGCTGATGGCTGTGTCAATATATCGTCTCGTGGACTCATCGTCCCTAAACGAAGCATCCTCCGCCATCAGATCATCATCGTCAAAATCAGTTTCCCCCATCCGGAGCGTTCCGCCGTATCGGATATATTCGTCAATGCTGTCGATCCCCAGAAGTCTGCTGTATTCCCGGAAAGGAATGAACGTGGTATGCACCATTCTAACTCTGTCATACAGTTCATTGTCCCTCGCGAACCAAAATCCCAAAGAATCTGTTCCGGACAGCACAATTCTCATTCCCATCATCGTATAAATATCGGAGAAGAGGGACGCTGAATCAATGAAATCCTCCATCAGCGTTACCTC
>JAFSFU010000120.1 GCA_017435025.1 Lachnospiraceae bacterium
CTCTTTGTTATGAACATTATGGACGGTCTCAGAAAAGAGTGGGGCATCGTGTATCCGCAGGAACAGGAATAAGCAGTAAAATATTTAGAGATTTTGAAACTCAAAAGGAGATTCAGACATGAATAAACCATTAATTGAAGCATGTGTAGATTCTTACCAGTCTTGTGTAAATGCTACAAACGGCGGCGCTGACAGACTTGAGCTTTGCTCCCATCTGATCATCGGCGGCTGCACACCGACTGTTCCGGTATTTAAGCAGGTTCAGAGAGACTGCAAGAACGTGAAGATCAACGTTCTGATCCGCCCGCGTTTCGGTGATTTCCTTTACACAGAAGATGAGATCGAGGCTATGTGTGAAGATATTGCCACATTCAGAGACTTAGGTGCAAACGGCGTTGTTATCGGTGCTCTTACACCGGACGGCGATCTGGACATCGAGGTTATGAAGAGAATGATGGCATGTGCAGGTGACATGGATGTGACACTGCACCGTGCATTCGATATGACACGTGATCCGATCAAGACTCTGGAAGAGGCGATCGAACTTGGCTGTACAACCATTCTTACATCCGGTCAGCAGGGCGATGTTGTAAAAGGTAAGGACTGCCTGAAGGAAGTATACGAGAAAGCTGCCGGAAGAATTGATATTATGGCCGGCTGCGGCGTAAAAAAATGGAACATCCAGGAAATCCATGACCATACAGGTATTGTAGTATTCCATACAACAGGAAGAAAAGGTACCATTGACTCTGGCATGAAATATAGAAAGAGCACGGTAGCAATGGGATTACCGACACTTTCCGAATATGAGATCTGGCAGACAGATGAGCAGGAGTTCAGAGAGTGCGCTGAGATTGTTCATGCTTTCTAATTAGGATACATAAAAAGGCAAGTCCAAGGAAAGCTGGGCTTGCCTTTTTCCATCTGCTCCGGAGAACCGGAGGGATTCGTACAAATCGAAAATTTGAAACAGGAGGCGAAAGACATGATGTTTACAAAAAACGTTGTGGATTCTACGCAGATAAAATTTGACGCACTGCTGGAAAAGGCCGGTGCGGTGAAAAAACAGGAGATCCTCGCATGTCTGGCAGAGGCGGAAAAAAGCGTTTCAGAAGATGTGATCTTTGCGATCAAATGGATCTACGCCAACAGTCCGCTCAGTGATATGGCCAACTATGATTTTGAGATATTCAAGGCATGCGCGGAACATGGCGTATTTCTTCGTGAAAACTCACCGTTTGCCAAGGATGTTCCGGAGGGAATTTTCTTAAACTATGTGCTCCATCTTCGTGTCAACGAAGAAGAGCTTTGCGATTGCAGAAAACTGTTTTACGATCAGCTGGCAGACCGCATCAACCATATGTCCATGCATGATGCGATCATCGAGCTGAACTACTGGAATGCAGAAAATGTGATGTATCAGCTGACTGACATTCGTACAATTTCAGCGCTTGGTGCATACTATTCTGCCTATGGACGCTGTGGTGAGGAATCCAACTTTGGTGTCAATGCGTATCGTGCGCTGGGTATTCCGGCAAGACAGATCTATGCGCCGAAGTGGTCCCATTGCGATGACAACCATGCGTGGATCGAGGTTTACTGCGACGGAAACTGGTACTTCTTAGGTGCATGTGAGCCGGAAGAAGTTCTGAATAAGGGCTGGTTCACCAATGCATCCAGCCGTGCGATGATGGTTCACAGCCGATGCTTCGGCGAACCGCAGGACGAGGAATTTATCTCCATATGCGGTATGGTGAACTTCGTCAATAACTCCCAACTGTATGCGGTGTCAAAGAAGCTGACCGTTGTGGTAAAAGATGAAGCCGGAAACCGTGTGCCGGGAGCGCAGGTCGGTTTTGGAATTTTAAACTATTCTCATCTTTTCAACGTGGCGATCATGGAGACCGATGCCAACGGTGAAGCAAGTCTCACCTGCGGTCTTGGCAGCATGAACATCCA
>JAFSFU010000121.1 GCA_017435025.1 Lachnospiraceae bacterium
AAGGAGTATTCTTGTCAACAGGCAGAACAGATACGAATACGCAATAACAAGGCCGAAAATCCATTTGTCTATGTTCTTTGGGGAAATGAAGGAATTCATTTGTTAGAGAATCGGGATCTTGGTCGTTTCGCAGAAACAGAGATATATGTAATTGAAGGGAGTAGCAATCTGCTTTTTTCTTCTACTGTAATTTTAGATGGTACAATAGAAAGAAGTTGCCTGATTAGTCCTGATATTGCACAGGACCTTTTCGGAGTTTCAGATGCGACAGGAATGATGGTTACTTTGGAGAATCAAAAATACTGTATTCTTGGAATGTTACCTGAGGTTAAAGGAGGCGCGGTGTTTTGTTCAAAAGATAGGAAGACATCTGTTTTGGATAGAATAAATGTTCATTTAACAAGTGATGATACTTTATCCTATTTAGTACAAAGAATGAAATGGGAATTTGGATTTAAAGGACGTGTAGTGGAGTATAGGATATTAAACAATGGGGTAGAGATATTAAGTGTTATTATCTGGTTTTTATTATGGGTATTCTTGTTACGATTGTTGGTAATTAAATTGAAACAATATAACAAAAAAATATATAGAACAAATAGGGATGAGTGTAAAAATAGAGATAGGATAGATTTTGTTTTTTTAGGAGAGAGTTTAATATATATAGGATGTATTTGTGGAGTAGTCCTGCTTTTAGTGATATATATATATTTCCGGGTGAAAATTCCGGATGATATAATACCTTCAAAATGGTCAGATTTTGATTTTTGGAATCGTCTATTCGTGCAGAAGAAAGAATGCATTTTAACTTGGATTAAATGTGAGAAATTCGCTTCAGAACTGTTTTATATAAAGAAATCGCTCCAATCAGTATTCTGGTTTTTGGTGGCTAATGTAAGCTGTTTTTTTATTCGTATACGAATTAGTCACTGTTTATAAGGATATCTTTATCAAGTCAGAGTGGATGAACCTTTTTCTACAAAATAGTGGTTGCGTTGAAAAGTTTAGACATAGTTTCAGATATCATATGTTGGAAATATCAATTTTTATATACATAATTAAAAAGATTATTAGTAAGCGCTTAGTTTCGGGGTGGATTTTATCCACTCCGTTTCTGCTTTATAATTGTAGCTAGGAAACGCAAGCGTTGTAAAGTAAACGCCAAATAGCGAGTACCTTTCTTTAAATTTCTGCGTTTGAGATAATAGTCTAAAAAGTTCAGTCTAGAAGTCAAAAAAGTTTAGTACTTAACTTTTTTGACTCAGAGGGAGGTTAGACTATGAGTTCTCAAACAAGTTTAGTTGCAAAGAATTATCGTTTGCAACAGTGGGCAGCCCAGGTTCAGGACTGTCAGAATCGCCCGGAAGGAATGCTGGTTGAAGACTGGTGCCGTCAGAACAACATTACCAAGGCGAATTATTATTATCGTTTGAAATGTGTCCGGCAGGCATGTCTGGATGCTATGCCAGATTTACCTACCGGTTTCGTTGAATTGCCAGCACTACCTGATACTCTTCCAGTTCCTGAAAATACGTTAGATGCACCTTCTGTATCAGCAGTCATCCATACTCGAAAGGGTTTATCCATAGAGCTTTATGATTCGGCTTCTGCAGATTTCATACAGAAACTTTTAGGAGTGACTGCTTGTGCTGAATGATTCTTATGGCTTCAAAAAAGTGTACATCGCAACTGGTTATACCGACCTTCGCCGTGGTATGGAAGGTCTGGCTGGAATCATCCGTTTTCAGTTCGATCTGGATCCTTATGATAAGAACACACTTTTCCTATTCTGTGGTAGAAGATCCAATCGTATCAAAGGACTCCTTTGGGAAGGCGATGGGTTCCTGCTTCTATACAAACGTTTGGATAATGGTGCTTTCCGCTGGCCGCGTTCTGAATCTGCAGCTATGGAGATCACGCCTGAACAATACCATATGCTCATGAAAGGATTCGAGATCGTTGCCAAACGACCAATCAAAGAACTGGAACACCCTCCGAAAACCATGTGATTTTGTGCAATTCGCAGAAATTTATTTTTCTGTATTTATCAGTTACAGTCTGGAAAATGTGATTTTCCAGATGTTATCCACAAACAGCATTTTCACCGGAAACACTTTTGTTAGTAAAAACAAAAGCAAGCCGGCACTTGTGGATAACAGTGCTAAACACCCGGATTTTACTGGATTTTTAGCATTGTTATCCACCGTCATAATGACGAATAACAAAAACTGGTGAGTTCGACTTGTCTTCCTTTTTCTGCTATACTGTTCTCAGTTAAAAAAGGAGTTCAGACAATGGCATTTAAATTCACCGAAGAACAACTGAATACATTGGATAAGTCTTTTGTCGTAGAGTTATTTCTTCAGCTCCAGGAGCAGAACGATAAACTTTCTGATGAAATACAGGATCTTAATAAAAAGCTTGAGCTTCTTATTGAACAGGTAACCCTTTCCAACAAGAACAGATTTGGCAGATCTTCTGAAAAGATGGATGACCATAATCAGATCTGCTTTATGGAAGTAGATGGAAATATCATCTTCTTTAACGAAGCGGAGGCTGTGTCAGATCTGGATGCAGAAGAACCAGAATCTCTGGAAGTAAAACCTGCCCGAAAACCTAAAACTGTTGGCAAAAAGGAAGCTGACCTGTCAGGACTTCCTGTAAATATCATTACTCATTACATGAGTGAAGATGAACTGAATGCTGAGTTTGGTAAAAACGGCTGGAAACAGCTTCCAGATGCAATCGCTAAACGCTATCGTTTCATTCCTGCAAAAGTTGAAGTAGATGAACATCATGTCGGAGTGTATGCTGGTAAAGCCGATGGCCGTATTATAAAAGCACCACATCCACGAGCATTACTTCATGGAAGTCTGGTATCTCCAACGATTGCAGCTGCAATCATAAACGGAAAGTATGTGAATGCAGTTCCGCTTTACCGCCTGGAACAGGAGTTTTCCCGTTATGGACTAAACATCACACGTCAGAACATGGCGAACTGGATGATACGTTTAGGTGAAACCTATCTGTCAGTCCTATATGATTACCTTCATCAGAAACTATATGATTATCATGTAATTCAGGCTGATGAGACTCCTGTTTTGGTTAACAAAGACGGCCGAACCGCTGGTTCTAAAAGCTATATGTGGGTATACCGTTCCGGACATCTTTATGAAGATAAACAGATCGTTCTGTATGACTACCACAAAACCCGCAACAGCTCCCATCCAAAGGAATTCCTCAAAGATTTCTCCGGCATCTGTGTGACTGATGGATATCAGGTCTATCATAAACTGGAAAAAGAACAGGAAACCTTAAAGGTTGCAGGCTGCTGGGTTCATGCCAGAAGAAAGTTTGATGAAGCCATGAACGTTGTTCCAAAAGAACAGCGTAACAAATCGAATGCTTATCTGGTCATGAAACAGATCCAGGCTATCTACCGTGAGGAAGATAAACTAAAAGAATTTCCATCTGATGAAAGACTTATGCAGCGACAACTGGTTATAAAACCATTAGTTGATGCCTTATTTGTGTACCTGAAAAAGATGGAACCTACCGTTCCTTCCAGTGGACAGCTCCGAAAAGCCTATACTTACATCCTCAATCAGGAAAAATATCTCCGAGTATTTCTGGAAGATGGCGAAGTTCCGATTGACAACAACGCATCTGAACGTGCCATCCGAGGATTCTGTATCGGCAAAAAGAATTGGCAGATGATAGATACTATTCATGGTGCACATGCATCTGCAATCATTTACAGCATTGCTGAAACAGCAAAGGCGAACAACCTCAAGCCATATGATTATTTTTTATATCTCTTGGAAGAGATTCCGAAACATATGGATGATACAAACCGTTCCTTCCTGGAGGATCTGTTACCATGGTCTCCAAACTTACCGGAAGGAATCAGAAAGAATTGATAACCAGGGCTGCCGAGAAGGCAGCTCTTAATTTTTAATGGTACTCGCTATTTGGCGTTTAC
>JAFSFU010000122.1 GCA_017435025.1 Lachnospiraceae bacterium
ATTTGGTTTGGATAAGAAGAAAAAGATCATATCCGGTGTATATAAAGAGGGAACACATACGATCCTGCCGGTTGATGTATGTCTGATCGAAAATGAAAAAGCGGATGAGATCATTAAGACAATTCGTGAGCTGCTTCCGTCCTTTAAAATGAAGGTCTATGATGAGGACACCGGTTACGGATTCCTTCGGCATGTACTGATCCGTACGGCTCATAAGACAGGAGAAATCATGGTCGTACTGGTGACAGCATCTCCGGTATTTCCGTCGAAGAACAATTTTGTCAAAGCTCTGCGAAATGCACATCCGGAGATCACGACGGTAGTGCAGAATGTGAATAATCGCGGAACCAGTATGGTTCTTGGGGACAAAGAACAGGTTCTCTATGGACCGGGATTTATCGTGGATGAACTTTGCGGAAAGAAATTCCGTATTTCTTCAAAATCCTTCTACCAGATCAATCCGGTGCAGACAGAGAAGTTATATGATCTGGCGATCAAAGCAGCAAAACTGACCGGAAAAGAAACGGTCATTGACGCATATTGTGGTATTGGCACCATTGGAATCGCTGCTGCATCCGGAGCGAAAGAAGTCATCGGTGTTGAACTGAACAAGGATGCCGTTCGCGATGCCGGAACCAATGCGAAAATGAATGGGATCAAGAATATCCGTTTCTATAATAATGATGCCGGTAAGTTTATGGTGCAGATGGCTTCTCAGGGAGCGAAAGCAGACGTGGTTCTGATGGATCCGCCAAGAAGCGGAAGTACAGAAGAGTTTATCAACGCAGTTGCAGTACTTGCACCGAAGCGCGTAGTTTACGTTTCCTGCGGACCGGATACTCTGGCGAGAGATCTGGCTTACTTTAAAAAGAAGGGCTACCAGGCGGAGGAAGCATGGGCGGTTGACATGTTCCCGATGACGAGTCATGTGGAATGCGTCACATTGCTACAAAGGGTGAAGTAGTAAAAATCCTTGATTTTACGTACTTTTCGAGGGTTTTCAAGTTCAACAAGACTTCTGAAATCGGGCGTAAAAAAGAGATTTTTCACGAAATAAAAGTCTCAGTAGTTATGGAACTGGTATGAGTGGACACAAAGATGTACTGTTCATATTTCAGTAAATGATTATCAACAATTAAATAAAAAATGAAGCGAAAACCGCTTGTTTTCTACATTTTTGTGTGGAGAGCAGGCGGTTTTCTTATGTTCACCTATATCATCCCCACCACATCGGAAGGAACCGATACGCTCATTTAGCCGGGAAACCGATGTGGGAAATATGTTTTGAGCGTGGAGCGAAAAGCATATTTCGTCTGTCTGGAGAGATTTTTCCGACAGACAGAAAAAGGGGGATGATGTGCACTGCTCACGGAGAGTAGCTCTGATAGGAAGATAGCATATCTTCCCAAACGGCTACAGAGATAGCCTTGAAATAATGACAGATGGATATCGATTGGAATGGATATGATGAAATGTGATGAAAAATTTTATGATAAATGCAGCGTTGTGGCTGTTTTAAATTAGGATTATGCAGCATTGACAGAAATCATAATTCCCGTGAACGTATCCATGGTTTCATTTTTGGCGATAGATGTAGCCAAAGAATACAACAGAATAGAAGAGCAAAAGAAAGATAAAGAAGTCATGCAGTTCTGAAAAACAGGATTGTGTGACTTTTTTTAGTTGAATGAAAGAAGGTGTTATATGGGATTTCGAACAAAGGATGAAGTGATCTATTCTCGTGTTACTGGCAGTACCAGAGGAGAATTTCATAAGCAGATGGAAGAAAGCGGATATAAAAGTTCTTCTGATTTTATAGAGTATTTACTCCGTGTGAACAGGGGTAAACAGGTGGATGGAGTGACCTTAAAAGAATTCATGGATGTAATGAAGGAGGTTGTTGATGAGCTAAAAAAACAAGGGGTAAATATTAATCAGATTGCAAGATATATCAATTCTTATCTTGGATTTGCCACAGAAGAAGCCTTTCGGGATGTGGAAAAATCTTATAAAGATGTGGAAGACCGAGTATTAGAATTATTGGAGAAGGTGGCGTAATGGCAGAAGTATATGGAAATGTGAATGTAAAATACAATCCCTGCAAATCCATTGCACAGTTAAAGAGTGCTGCGGATTATATTCTGGGAAAACGTAAAGAGCAGATGGAGACTGGTATCGAAAAGACATGCAACGAACTTTATAATGCCTTTGGCTGTCATCGTGATAATTTTGCCAACAGTCTGATCATTACAAGAAAAATGCACCAGAAGAAGTATTCCAGATACAAGCCGAAGGAGATTCTGGCACAGAAAATATCCATTTCCATTCATCCGGAGGATAGTAATAAACTGAGTTACAGAGAAGCTTATAAAATGGCGGAGCAGTTTGCACGGGAGTTCTTTTGGAGCAAAGGATATCTGCCGTTCCAGACCACGCCGCTTTTTTCCGGGCCGTACAGCCCTTCCCTGTGGCAGAAGTGCAGGTTTCCGAAGCTGTCGGGGCAGACCCGGGTAGACAGGC
>JAFSFU010000123.1 GCA_017435025.1 Lachnospiraceae bacterium
GTAAACACCTGATAGTGATGAATTGTGTCCGGAAAAACAATGGCAAAATCACCATCTTTCATATGAAAAAATTCGGTTCCGATTCCCAGCTCGAGCGTGCCTTTTGTCACATAGATAAATTCAATATTATGGTGCATATGGGGCGAAACATGTTTCGATATTCTATGATTGATCAGAAGGCTTTCTTTACTTCCTGTATAGATTGGTATCAATATTTCAACTCCTCGCAAGATTTGGCTACTTTTTCTGTCTTTTTGGCAAGAATGTTATTTTTTTGTCATATATAATAAGGCCATACGATAAAGAAAGGAGAACATACAATATGAAGAAATTTACAAATTATATGTTTTATGTTATGAGCTTTTTATCCAACTTTTTTAAGTGTAACTGCCACCTATAAGCATGAAACACCTTTTTATCTGCTTCCTGTAATTGAATTATATAAATAGTGATTGGTTTCCGTCCATATACAGTATCAATCAAAACATGCATAAAATGATACAACATCATTAGAAAAGGAAATTTAATTATAAAAAAGGCCCCCAAAATGATATGTACCCTCTTTACTGGGCACTCCAGTAAGGAGGGTACATATCATACGGTCAGAGGCCTTTTTATTTCGTTACTTGGTAAATACCTACCAGAATCAAACTTGCTCCGGCTAATAAACTTAATGTCATCGGTTCTCCCAGGAAAACCACTCCTGAGAACATGGAGCAGAGCGTTGTAATCGCTCCGAAGGATGATACTTTTACAACGGACATTCTTCCGACCGCATAGTTTACCAACAAATTAGCGCCAATGGAACAAAATAGTCCAAGCATGGCAACCGAAAACAGAAATGACGGAACCAACATCGGGGCCAGATATACTCCGATATCTCCGCCGACGTCTTTCATCGCCGATATCGTAAAACCTACGGCTGAAGCAATCAATACGATATAGGTACGCTCAAACGAAGTAAATTCCTCAGCGGTCTTTCGATTCACCGTCTTATACGCACCGGAAGTAACGCAAGTCAATACCAGGAACAGCGCTCCCTTGGCTGAGACGATTCCCAATGAGCTGCCTGCCACCGTCATAATTATAACACCAAGAACCGGAAGAATACAAAACACTGCCTGTCGTTTTGTTGGAAATTCCTTTAAAAATATCACTGCAAAGATAATCGCAAGTACCGGAGCTACCGCCAGTACTGCTCCCGAAATCGTTGTATTCGTATAATGAATAGCGGAAGTTTCAAAACTATAATACAGCAGCTGCAAGATTGCTAAGACTGCGGCGACTCTCCAGTTCTTTCCTTTCAATGAAACCTGCACTTTTCCCGATACTATGATTCCCGTCATCAGCAGAGCGGCGAAAATAAACCGGTAGGACAGAAGCACATTCGAGCTTGCTGTCTGCAGCGCTGTCTTCGTAAACAGATAACTGAATCCCCAAAGAATATGGCCTGCATATGCACAAAGAATTGGAAACCATCTTTGTTTTGTAATGTTTTCTAACATCTTACTCTCCCCCTTATCATTCGTTTTTCTCATTATATCTCTCGCGATATCCATTGTAAAATTCACAAAATCGCTATATAATATGGGAAAAATCCGATATTTTGGTGGTGAATAAACGATGACACATTTAGAAATAGAGGCTTTTCTGGCTATCTGCAAACATAAAACAATCTCAAAAGCTGCGGCTGAACTGTTTATCAGTCAATCCACGCTGAGCGAACGCCTGAAAACATTAGAGGGAAAATTAAATCATACATTACTTTTACGCCACAAAGGAATTCGCGAAATCACTCTGACTCCGGAAGGGCACACATTTTATAATCTTGCGCTTCAGTACAAAGAGCTGATAGAAAAAATGAATGCTCTTGGTGATTCAAAAACCCCCTCACAGCTACGGGTTGCCTCTTTCAACAGCGTCGGAAGCTATCTCCTCTCGCCGGTTTATGAACGATTTATCCGGAATTATCCACATGTCCAATTAATCATTCAGGATCTTAGCACACCAATCGCATGCAGTCAGATTGAACAAAGTCAAACGGATCTTTTCTTTTCGACAGAACACGTAAATACGGATCAGATTATCTCAGTTCCTTTTCTGTCTGAACCAATGGTTCTTGTTTGTTCCGAAACTTCTGCATATCCGGACAGCGTTTCTCTGGATATGCTTTTACCGCAAGACGAGATACACATTAGCTGGTGCAGAGATTTTAACCGATGGTATCAGTCCAACTTTCCCAAACATTCTGAGCAGCACATCCGGATTGAACTTGCTGACCAGTTTCGTTATTTCATGCACAGACCCAATTGCTGGTCCATCGTTCCCCAGAGTGTTGCAAAAGAACTGACATCCTTTACAAACATTCGCCAGTGTCAACTGCAATTTTATGTTCCAAACAGAATCCTTTATATTCTCTCGAAACGGAATCGTTCCGAAACCGGATACATCCACCCCTTCATTCAAGACTTAAAAGAGACTGTCCGTACGATGCAAATCGGTGAACTGCTCCTGTAAACGATAAAATCCCCCGGCGGTATTCGGTGATATCAGACAAAAAAGACCCCAGAAAGCCTTATTTTACAAGCTTTCTGGGGTCTTGATTTTATTTGAACTCAATTGTTGCCGGCGAGCTTCATTTCAGAAAAACTTATGTATGGCCGCATCCATTCCTCTGCAATCGCAATTTTTCTTGGCCTGATCGCCGCATATATCGGCGGTGCGATAACCGGCGGTGAAAAAGGACTGGCAGATATCGCTGTGTTCAGCGGTCTTGGTATTTTGGGCGGTTCCACACTTCGAAACTTTACGATTATTGCGGCATCTTACGGAGCCAATCTGTCTGAAATAAAAAAGGCAGGTCCTGCCGGCTTCCTTTCGCTGTTTGTGGGCATTGCTTCTTCATCATGATCCTGACCCCTTTCGTTGCCAAACACGTAGGAATCACCAATCCTAAAATGGCAATGATCTATGGCGGTTTGGTTGGCTCTACCAGCGGTGTTTCCACCGGCTTGGCAGCCACAGACCCGGAACTGGTTCCCTACGGAACCATGGTCGCGACGTTTTATTCCGGATTTGGATGTCTTCTGTGTCCGTCGCTGATGTATGGTATTACAAAATTGTTTTTCCCTGCCTAAAGTCAGTTTATTTCTTTGCTTTTACCTTTTTTTCAAAAAAGCCGTTGACAAATTGGATAAAAAGCAATATTATGGTTGCAATTAGCATATTATCCTACAAAGACATGGAAGAGAAGAGTACTAAGTGGATTCTTTCACAGAGAGTTCCCGGCTGCTGAGAGGGAATAAAGAGAAGCTTACGAAGATGGTCTCGGAGTCGCATGGTCGAATATTTTAGACTATGACGGGAGCGCCCGTTACAGCGATAGAGTATAACCCGCAAAAGCGGTCGTACTCGATGAGGTATGGTATGTGAATGCCAGATGAAGTTAGGTGGTACCACGTGAGTATTCACTCTCGTCCTAATCTTATGATTGGGATGAGAGTTTTTTTATTGTCTGGGAAAGTTCTTTCAGCTAACGAAAATGCTCCCGGCCACTGAAACAGAAAGGGGACAAAACATGATACAACTGGAACACATCAGCAAAACTTTTGATACAACTGCCGGCAATGTCCATGCAGTGCAGGACGTCTCTCTCGAAATCCGGGACGGAGAAATTTTCGGAATCATCGGATTTTCCGGCGCCGGAAAATCCACACTGGTCCGCTGCATCAACCTTCTGGAACGGCCGACTTCCGGAAGTGTCCAGATTGACGGAGTCGAACTCACGACCTTGGGAGAAAAACAGCTCCGAGAAGTCCGGACAAAAATCGGCATGATTTTCCAGCATTTTAACCTGATGCGTTCCAGAACAGTATACGAGAATATCGATTTTCCACTCAAGAAAAGCAAACTTTCTAAGGCGCAGCGGGAAGAAAAAATCCATTCTCTTCTGGAGCTGGTCGGGCTGACGGATAAGAAAAACGTCTATCCATCCCAATTGTCCGGCGGCCAAAAGCAGCGAGTTGCCATTGCGAGGGCACTGGCCAATGACCCTAAAGTCCTTCTTTGCGACGAAGCCACAAGTGCTCTAGACCCTCAGACAACCCAGTCAATCCTAAAACTGTTAAAAAAAGTCAACGCAGAATTGGGAATCACCATTGTACTGATCACCCACGAAATGAGTGTGGTAAAAGACATTTGTGACCGTGTCGCGATCATGGATGCAGGCACAGTCGTAGAAACCGGAAATACGGTCGACGTATTCAGCAAACCGCAACAGCCGCTCACCAAAGATTTCATCGAGACGGCAACAAATATCCGCAAAATTTATGAACTAATCGAAGATGACAACGAGTTAACGAGACTGGAAGACGGCGAGAAAATGGTCCTGCTTACCTACTCGGGCTCCAACGCAGGTGAACCAATGATCTCCTATTTATCCAAAGCATATGATGTCCGGGCCAATATTATCTACGGAAACATCGATTATCTAAAGGGCATCCCTCTTGGAAAACTGGTGGTCACTTTAAGCGGTGATCCAGAGCATATCGCTGGAGCGCTGAACTATATCAACTCCCAGGGAGTGGAAGTGGAGGTAATTAAAGAATGAGTTTTCTGTATACAATCGCTCCAAATCTAGAACGTCTCGGCGGCGAACTTGTCAAATGTCTCGGACAGACATTGAAGATGTTGGCTGTTTCGGGAAGTATCTCCTTCCTTCTTGGTCTATTTTTCGGTGTAGTCCTAATCACAACGCGAAAAGGCGGTATCCTCCAGAATATCCTGATCTACCGAATTTTGGATAAGGCCATCGACGTGATCCGATCGATCCCATTTATTATCCTGATGGTGCTTTTAATCCCTGTGAGCCGTGCCCTCGTCGGTACAGGTTCCGGTGTCACCGGTTCTTATGTGGCTCTGATCGCCGGAACAGTCCCTTTCTTTTCCAGGCAGATTGAAACCGTACTGGCTGACCTGGATTATGGACTTATCGAAGCAAGCGAGGCCATGGGGTTCTCCCCACTGGAAATCATCCTTGGTGTCTATCTGAAAGAAAGCATCCCAGGCATCACCCGCGTTACGATGATCACCTTCGTCAGTCTGATCGGTGTCACCGCCATGGCAGGTGCCATTGGTGCCGGCGGCCTCGGCGATTTCGCGATCCGGTACGGTTATCAGATGGGCTACACGGACATGAGCTGGATTACTGTACTCATTATTTTGCTCCTGATCAGCATCTTCCAGTGCATCGGAAATATGATCATTGCAAAAACCACGCACTAAATACTTCCACAAGCTAAAAATATAATCAAAAAGGAGAGTAAAAATTATGAAGAAAATCCGGAAAACAACAGCAGCCATCCTCGTATCCGCATGTGCACTTAGTCTGATCGGTTGTGGTGCAAAAGAAAGTAACACGACAACAGCCCAGGCCGGTTCCGCTGCCCAGCCGACCATCGTAAAAATCGGTGTCGTAGGCGAATATAACGCCCAGTGGGACACCATCAATGAACTTCTTGCTGATGACGGAATCCAGATCGAACTGGTAAAATTCACAGACTACGCAGCTCCGAACCGTGCATTAAATGACGGCGAAATTGATCTGAATGCATTCCAGCATAAGGCATTCCTTGCAAATGACATTGCCCAGAAAGGCTACGAAATTTCCGATATCGGTGACACGATCATCGCTCCCCTCTGCATCTACAACAACGCAGACAAGATTTCCTCCATCGAAGACATTAAAGACGGCGATGTAATCGCAATCCCGAGCGATCTGACCAACGGAGGCCGTGCATTAAAGCTTTTAGAAGAAGCCGGTCTGATCACATGCGATCCTGAAAAAGGCTTTACTCCGACCAAAGCAGACATCCTCACTTATCACGTGGCCATTGATATCAAAGAAGCCGAATCCGCTACTCTGTTCAATATTCTTCCGGACTGTTCAGCAGCGATCATCAATGGCGGCAACGCATTCACAGCAGGTCTTGATCCGCTGAACGATTCCATTTTCCAGGAAGATGTGAACCCAGAAACCAATGAGGCAGTTCCACAGCTGATCAATATCATCGCAGCCCGTACAAAAGACAAAGACAACGAAATCTACAAGAAAGTCGTTGACGCATACCACACAAAGGAAGTGGAAACAACCATCAAAGAAGCGTACAAAGGTGCATTCCTCTGCGCATGGGAAGGTGCTGAGAACTAGGAAATGAAAAGACCCCAGAAAGCCTTATTTTACAAGCTTTCTGGGGTTTGGGCTTTATTCAAATTCAATTGTTGCCGGCGGTTTTCCTGTGCAATCGTAGAGTACACGGTTTACGTGCTTCACTTCGTTTACAATTCTGCTGGATACTTTGCCAAGCACCTCCCACGGAATCTCTGCAAACTCAGCAGTCATAAAGTCGATGGTATTCACCGCGCGGAGCGCGATTGCATAATCGTAGGTTCTCTCATCACCCATAACACCTACGGAACGCATATTTGTCAGTGCTGCGAAGTACTGACCGATACCCTTGTCGAGACCTGCTTTTGCGATCTCTTCGCGGTAGATATAGTCTGCATCCTGAACAATCTGTACCTTCTCCGGTGTTACTTCACCGATGATACGGATGCCAAGGCCCGGACCCGGGAACGGCTGACGGAATACCAGTTTCTCCGGAATTCCCATCTCTAAACCGGCTTTACGAACCTCATCCTTGAACAGGTCGCGAAGCGGCTCGATAATCTCTTTGAAATCAACATAGTCCGGAAGACCGCCTACGTTGTGGTGAGACTTGATCACAACGGACTCACCGCCAAGACCACTCTCTACAACGTCCGGATAGATTGTGCCCTGTACAAGGAAATCTACAGTACCGATCTTCTTTGCTTCTTCCTCAAATACACGGATGAACTCTTCACCAATGATCTTTCTCTTCTTCTCCGGCTCCTCAACACCTTTTAACTTATCGTAGAAACGCTGCTGTGCATTTACACGGATAAAGTTTAAGTTATAGTTGCCGTTCGGTCCGAATACTTCCTCAACCTCATCACCTTCGTTTTTACGAAGAAGACCGTGGTCAACGAATACACATGTCAGCTGGTCGCCAACTGCCTTTGCAAGCATAACTGCTGCAACGGAGGAGTCAACGCCGCCGGATAATGCACAGAGAACTTTACCGTTGCCAACCTTCTCACGGATTGCCTTGATGCTGTTCTCAACGAAAGTATCCATCTTCCAGGTACCTGCACAGCCGCAAACCTCGTAGATGAAGTTGCGAAGCATCTTGCTTCCTTCCTGTGTGTGAAGAACTTCCGGATGGTACTGGATCGCATATAAGCCCTTCTCAGCACACTCAGCTACTGCTACCGGACAGTCTGCAGTATAACCTGTGATCTTGAAGCCCGG
This sequence comes from Lachnospiraceae bacterium, assembly GCA_017435025.1. Next base: position 7,391 of record JAFSFU010000123.1, read on the forward strand.
AGCTTCTTTCTCAATATAATCATTGTGGCTCATCCAGCAGATTGTCTTCTCAGACACATCACCAAACAGCTTACTGGACTTGTCCACAGTCACTTCGATCTTACCATACTCGCGAACCGGCGCCTTGCAAACATGACCGCCAAGTACGTGCATCATCAGCTGCGCACCATAGCAAAGACCAAGTACCGGAACGCCCATCTCGAACAGCTCTCTGCTATAAGTCGGAGCTCCCTCTTCGTAGCAGCTGTTCGGACCGCCTGTAAGGATAATACCCTTCGGGTTCATTTCTTTAATCTTTTCGATTTCTGTGCGATAGGAATAAATCTCACAGTATACATTGGCTTCACGCACACGACGAGCTACCAGCTGGTTGTACTGTCCGCCAAAGTCAATAACGATAATCTTCTCCTGATTCATCGGGATTCCTCCTGTAAAAAATCATTTGTCCTTATAAAGTATGCAAATATGGAACTGTCTAGCTCAGACAGCTCCATACGAACACTTTTCCTAATTTAATATTATAATGGATAGATTGTTACTTGACAAGTCAATTTCTCAAATTACTTTCCAGGTATTTCTTCACATAACGTCCGGTATAGGAAGCAGGATTTTCTGCCACTTCTTCCGGCGTTCCTTCCGCGATCACCGTACCGCCGCGGTCGCCGCCTTCCGGTCCCATATCGATGATATGGTCCGCCGTTTTGATCACATCCAGATTGTGCTCGATCACAACAACTGTATTGCCTCCGTCAGACAGACGGCGTAAAATTTCTACCAGCTTATGCACATCCGCAAAATGCAGACCGGTTGTCGGCTCATCCAAAATATAGATGGTCTTTCCCGTTCCTCGTCTGGAAAGCTCCGTCGCCAGTTTGATTCGCTGCGCTTCGCCGCCGGACAGCTGCGTTGACGGCTGTCCCAACTTAATATAGGACAGACCCACATCATTCAAAGTTTCGATCTTTCTTGCAATGGACGGCACATTCTCAAAGAATTTCAACGCCTCTTCTACGGTCATATTCAGAACATCAAAGATGCTCTTTCCTTTGTATTTGACATCCAGTGTCTCACGATTATATCGCTTGCCTCCGCAGACCTCACACGGCACATAGACATCCGGCAGGAAATGCATCTCGATCTTGATGATACCGTCACCGCTGCAGGCTTCACAACGTCCACCCTTTACTTTAAAGCTGAAACGACCCTTATTGTAGCCTTTCGCTTTCGCGTCGGTGGTCGATGCAAACAGATCACGGATCAGATCGAAGACACCCGTATACGTCGCCGGATTCGATCTCGGCGTACGTCCGATCGGAGACTGATCGATCGCAATGATCTTATCCAGCTGCTCAACACCTTCGATATCATCATGCTTTCCTGCTATCGTGCGTGCCCGATTCAGTTTCTTAGCCAGTGACTTGTACAGAATCTCATTGATCAGAGAACTTTTTCCGGATCCGGACACACCGGTCACACAGGTCATCACACCGAGCGGAATATTGACATCAATATTCTTCAGATTGTTTTCACATGCTCCGCGAACTTTGATCCAGCCGGTCGGAACCCGACGCTCTGCGGGCACCGGAATCTTCCTTCTGCCGCTGAGATAATCGCCGGTGATGGATTTTTCACACTGCATGATCTCTTCCGCAGTACCGATCGCCACAATTTCTCCACCGTGTTCTCCGGCACCCGGTCCGATATCCACGATACAGTCAGCCGCCCGCATCGTGTCTTCATCGTGCTCCACCACGATCACACTGTTTCCCAGGTCACGCAGGTGAGTCAACGTCTTCAGCAGCTTATCATTATCTCTCTGGTGAAGACCAATACTCGGTTCATCCAGAATATACGCAACACCTACCAGTCCGGAACCGATCTGCGTCGCCAGACGGATACGCTGTGCTTCACCGCCGGACAAAGTTCCCGTCGCACGGGAAAGTGACAGATAATCCAGACCAACATCAATCAGGAAGCTGATTCGGGCACGGATTTCCTTCAGAATCTGCTCACCGATCATTTGATGCGTCGGGGAGAGTTTCAGGCCATCGATAAACTCACGGAATTTCACGATGGACATATTCGTTGCTTCGTAAATATTCAGACCGCCGACCGTAACCGCCAGAGAGCCCGGTTTCAATCTCTGACCATGACACGCCGCACATGGTGTGAAGCGCATAAATGTTTCATATTCTGCCTTGCTCGCCTGCGAAAAAGTCTCACGGTAACGGCGGTTTACATTTTCAATCAGACCCTCAAAAGCCACATCATAAACACCGGTACCACGCTGTCCTGTATAATGCACCTTTACCTCTTTGCCCTTGGTACCGTAGATCAGGACATCGTGAATCTCCTTCGGATAATCCTGAAACGGAGTATCCAAATCAAATTTGTATTCTTTTGCCAGCGCATCCAGAATCGCGCGGCTGAAACTTCCCTCTTTCGCACAGGACTGCCATCCCATTACCACGATTGCACCTTGGTTGATACTGAGAGACTTATCCGGAATCATCAAATCCTCATCAAATTCCATTTTATAGCCCAGACCGAAACAATCCGGACAGGCACCGAATGGATTATTGAAAGAAAAACTTCTCGGTTCCACCTCTTCAATGCTGATTCCGCAGTTCGGGCAGGAAAAACTCTGGCTGAAGTTCATCGGCTCACCATCGATCACATCCAAAATCATCAGACCATCTGACAATTTCATAACCGTCTCAATTGAATCGGTCAGACGTTTCTCGATTCCCTCGCGAACCACAAGACGATCCACGATAATCTCAATATTGTGCTTAATATTTTTATCCAGCTGGATCTCTTCCGTCAGTTCATGCAGATTTCCGTCGATACGAACGCGCACATAACCGCTGCGTTTTGCCTGCTCCAGCACCTTTTCGTGGCGTCCCTTTCGACCGCGCACGATCGGTGCCAGAAGCTGGATTTTCGTGCGTTCCGGCAGTTCCATAATCTGATCCACCATCTGGTCCACCGTCTGCTTGCGAATCTCACGGCCGCACTTCGGACAGTGCGGGATACCGATACGTGCATAAAGAAGGCGCATATAGTCATAAACCTCCGTCACAGTGCCTACTGTAGAACGTGGATTTCGATTCGTCGATTTCTGATCAATGGAAATTGCCGGTGAAAGACCTTCAATACTCTCCACATCCGGTTTCTCCATCTGCCCAAGGAACTGACGGGCGTAGGACGATAAAGATTCCATATATCGCCGCTGTCCCTCCGCATAGATTGTATCAAACGCAAGAGACGATTTACCGGAACCGGAGAGTCCCGTTAAGACCACCAGTTCATTTCTCGGCACATCTACCGTAATATTCTTTAAGTTGTGCTCATTGGCACCACGAATTTTAATATACTGTTTCTTCATATACTATCTCCTTCAGAGTATATCCAGTATAGCACAAATCACATGCTCGTGCAAACATTTGTTCGTTCTTGCAGCATCCAATTTCATACATAACTTTATGCTGCACAAACCAGGAAAAGGGAGCCGCATCTGCAGCTCCCCATTATCCTTATACCTTAATCTTGTTTTCATCGAAACATTTTCGATTAATCATCGTATTCCACTTTGATGTCGTATGTACCATTACTGTTCTTCTTGATTGTATACTTCACACCCTCAGAGCTTTTCGCTGTACCGCTGGTCTTTACCTTACCGGACTCATTGACAACATATTCTTTGCCGCCAACTTCTACACAATCATACTTGATACCATCTTCTGCTTTTACAAGAAGACCATCCTCATACAGGTAACCATCCTTCACGCCTGTGACACCGGCACCGCGCTCACCTACAGAACCACTGGTTGCAAAGTAGAAGATTTCATTGTAGAAATCATCACTGTAAACCGTCATCTTACCGGTCTGCATCTGACCGTTCTCATCATCGAAGTAGAAGTACTTTCCGTTTGCTTCCACAAGACCGGTCACCAGTTTACCCTCTTCATCAAAACAGTAGTACTCATTGTTGATCTTCACCATACCATAATCGCCGACTTCTGTTGCCTTATAGTTGGTAGAATACGGTCTTCCATCTCTAAAATAGTACCAGCTTGCCTCTAAGTCATGCGCAGAATCCATATATTTCCAACCGTTTGCTGCTGCGCCGCTCTCTTCAAAATATCTCAGATTATCAAAGTCACCGGAACTGAGGTCATCTCTTAATGTAGATGTGAAATCAGAAATATTGACCCAGCCTGTCAGCATACGTCCCTCTTCATCGAAAATATATAATGCATCCTGAATCTCTCTTGTTGTCTTTTTCACCATCTTACCTGCAGATGTGAAATAGTACCAATACTCATCCCAGTCATCCTCATCACGCCCCGGAAGTTCTCGCCATCCGCTCACCCTTGCACCGGACTCATTAAAGTAATATACTTCATTATCGATATCTACCCATCCGGTGGACATCTCAGTATCAGAGAAGTGATAATAGACACCATCAATCTGCTTCATTCCATCCTCGTAAGCACGACCGCTGGATGCAAAATATCTCCACTTTGGCTCCTCGTCCCAATCATCAGAGAAATACTGCCATCCGTTCTTCACCATCGCACCGTTGGCATCTACGTAATAAGTCTCATCGATGAAACTGTTTGTCTTCATAATTCCATCGTGACCCAGATAGTACATATTGTCACCGGACGGAGCCCACTCGTCTCTCACCATCTCATTGTTTCTATCATTATAATAGTACCAGTTTCCGTTTGTCTGCACCCATCCAGCAAGGGATGTGATTGCCATACCGGCTGTCATAACACCAACCAGAGCCATTGTCATCAACACATAATTCTTTCTCATAAATTTCCTCCTTTATGGTTTCAAAACAACATAATTTGTTTAATTTTCTTTCTTTAGGTAAAATATACCACATAATCGCAAGAATTTCTTCACTTTTCTCTTACATTTTCGGCAAAAAGTAAGGCAAAAAAGCGGCAGTCGAACGTTTATGTCCAACTGCCAATCCACTACTTTTCTATGTCATCTTATTTATCACCAAACAAACGGTTCACCGCACTGAACAGACCACGCAAGGACGCTCTCGTAATATTGGAGCTGATTCCTACACCGTAAGTCACACGGTTGGTTTTCTGATCCATCACATGAATATAGGAAGCCGCCTGGGCTCCGGAACCGGAAGTAAGTGCATGCTCAGAGAAATCCAGAACCTTGATACTGATTCCAAGCTCCTCTTCCAATCCACGCTGCACCGCATCGATCGGACCGTTACCAACACCTTCAAACTGTTTCTCCACACCGTGATCTGTATAGGTAACCACCGCAACCGTTGTAAAATCCCCCTGTGACTCAAACTCCGTGGTCTTGCATTTCCGGAAATGATACGGTTCTTTCTTATCCGTATAATGCAGGCAAAACTGATCCAAAATCGTCTTTGAACAAACTTCACCCTGCTTTTCCGCAATTTTCTGAATAATATCTGCAAACTCCTTGTGCATACCGCGCGGCAGGCGGAAACCATACATGGATTCCATAATAAACGCAACGCCGCCTTTTCCGGACTGGCTGTTGATGCGCACTACCGGTTCGTACACACGGCCAATATCGCACGGATCGATTGGAAGATACGGCACCTGCCAGATTTCGCTTTGTCGATCAACGAGTGCATGCATGCCTTTGTGGATCGCATCCTGATGGGAGCCGGAAAACGCGGTAAATACCAGCTTTCCCGCGTACGGATGGCGCGGATCGATGCGCATTTTCGTCACGCGCTCGTAAACATCCGCAATTCTATTGACATTACTGAGCTCCAGCTCCGGATCAATGCCCTGAGAAAACATATTATAAGCCAGAGTCAAAATATCCACATTGCCTGTTCGCTCACCATTTCCAAACAACGTTCCTTCCACGCGCTCCGCACCGGCCATCATGGCAAGCTCTGCTGCCGCCACACCGCTTCCACGGTCGTTATGGGGATGAATGCTCAAAATAATACTCTCCCGGTTTTCCAGATGTTCTGACATCCATTCGATCCGGTCTGCGTATACGTTCGGAGTCGTCATCTCCACCGTAGCCGGAAGATTGATGATCATTTTCTTCTCCTGTGTCGGTCCCCATTCCATTTGAACGGCATTGCAGACATCCAGTGCAAAATCCAATTCCGTACCGGTAAAACTCTCCGGAGAATACTCTAAGATCACCTCGCCGTCATGGTACTCCATATACTTTTTCACCATATGGACGCCATCAATGGCAATCTGCTTGATCTCTTCCTTGCTCATCTGGAAAACCACATCCCGCTGCAGTGTGGATGTGGAGTTATAAATATGGACAATTGCCCGCTTAATCCCCTCGATTGCCTCGAACGTTCTCTGAAGCAAATGATCACGACACTGGGTCAGGACCTGAACCGTCACATCGTCCGGAATCAGGTCACGCTCCACCAGTTGTCTTAAAAAATCAAATTCGATCTGAGACGCGGCCGGAAAACCGATCTCAATCTCTTTAAATCCCAGTTTCACAAGAAGGTTGAACATCTCAACCTTCTCTTCCACTACCATCGGCTCCACAAGGGCCTGGTTTCCGTCACGAAGATCAACACTGCACCAGAGCGGAGCCTTCTCGATTTCTCTATTGGGCCATTTACGTTCCGGATAGTCCATCACCGGAACTCTCTGATATCTATGATAGTTCATCATATCGCTTTACTCTTCTATTGCATGGCCCTTTACCTTCAGCGCATCAATTACCTGATCCACATATTTCTCGCAAAGTTCTGCAGTTTCCGCCTCAACCATAACACGGATCAGAGGTTCTGTTCCGCTCTGGCGAAGCAACAGGCGTCCATCATTACCAAGAGCCAGTTCCACATCTGCAGCAGCTTTCTGCACATCCGGATCTCCCAGCGCTGCGGCTTTATCTGCCACACGCACATTTTTCAGAAGCTGCGGAAGAATCGTTACTTCCGAAGCCAGTTTTGCAAGTGTCGTTTTCTTTTCCAGCATGACTTCCATAATCTTAAGGGAAGTCAGGATACCGTCACCGGTAGTCGCGTATTTGCTGAAAATGATATGTCCGGACTGTTCACCGCCAAGCACGTTACCGGTCTGGATCATATTTTCATATACATATTTGTCACCAACCGCTGTCTTATCGTACTCGATTCCCTCTCGGTCCAGTGCCTTATAAAGACCGAGATTGGACATAACCGTAGTAACAATTTTATTGTTTCTCAGACGTCCCAGTTCCTTCATATACTTACCGCAAATGTAAAGGATCAGGTCGCCATCCACCACATTTCCGTTCTCATCCACAGCCAGACAGCGGTCCGCATCACCGTCGTAAGCAAAACCAACGTCCAGATGATTTTCCTTCACAAACTTCTGCAGATGTTCAATATGAGTCGAACCACAGTCTCTGTTAATGTTGAGACCGTTCGGTTCACTGTTGATCACATACGTATCGGCTCCCAGCGCATCAAACACACTCTTTGCGATCGCAGACGCACTGCCGTTGGAACAGTCGAGACCAATCTTTTTCTTCTTAAAAGATCTGGTCGCGATGGAAATCAGGTAACCGATATAACGGTTTCTTCCTGCAGAAAAATCCTGGGTACGACCGATATGTTCGCGTTTTGCGAGCGGCAGTTCCTCCATCTCGCCATCCAGATATTTTTCAATTCCAACGATCACACTCTCCTCCAGCTTCTCACCATTGCCGTTCATGACCTTGATTCCGTTGTCATAAAACGGGTTATGGCTGGCGGAGATCATAATACCGCAGTCAAAATCCTCCGTGCGGATCACATGGGATACGCTCGGAGTTGTCGTTACATGGAGCAGGAATACATCTGCACCGGATGCAGTCAGACCGGAAACCAAAGAATACTCAAACATATAACTGGAACGTCTCGTATCTTTTCCGATGACCACTCTGCAGCGCTCTTCCTTTGGATTCTGTCCGTAATACCAGCCGAGATAACGGCCGATCTTGTATGCATGTTCCACAGTCAGATCCACATTTGCCTCACCGCGGAATCCATCTGTACCGAAATATTTTCCCATTTCAGTCCTCCTTAATACCAATGAAAAGCAAAGCGATCCGTTCCCGGGAGTGTCCCCGAAATGCCTCGGACCGCTTCGCTCATTTCAATATATGCCTAACTTACCAGGTAATTTCTTTTAAATAACGGGCAACTGCATCTTTCCAGTCCGGAAGTCTCTCAAATCCATTGTCAGAGAGTTTTTCCTTGCTGATACGGCTGTTCATCGGACGTTTCGCCTTAGATGCCGGATACTCTGCAGATGTAACCGGAGTTACCTTTACCTCATCCATACCTGCTGCACGGAAGATCTCACATGCAAACTCGTACCAGGAACAGAGTCCCTCGTTGGTTGCATGGTATCTGCCGTATTTATCTGTCTGGATCATATCCACCAGCAGTCTTGCCAGGTCGTATGTGTAAGTCGGAGAACCGATCTGGTCACATACAACAGATGCTGCTCCGCGCTCTTTGCCGATACGGAGCATAGTCTTGATGAAGTTCTTGCCATTTACACCGAATACCCAGGCGATACGAACGGTAAAATATTTTTCTAACAGCTCTTCCACTGCCAGCTCACCCTCGTATTTACTCTGTCCGTAAATGTTGAGCGGATGTCTCTCATCATCCGGCTCCCACGGGCGCTCGCCCTGGCCATCGAACACATAATCTGTAGAGATGTACATCATCTTGATATCCAGCTTCTTGCAGACCTCTGCGATATTTCTGGTACCCTCTGCGTTCACTTTCATGCAGATCTCCACATTGTCCTCCGCAGCATCTACGGCAGTGTAAGCTGCACAGTGGATCACTGCATCGACGTTCGCTTCTGTGATCACCTTTTCGCAGGCAGCTTTGTCTGTGATATCCATCTCTTCCACATCCACGCCCACTGCTTCCAGGCCTCTCTTTTCCATTTCATTAACAACGTCATAGCCAAGCTGGCCTTTTACGCCTGTTACTAAAATTCTCATTCTTTCCCTCACGGACCGGCTTATTTATCGCTCAGTCTCTCTCCATACATATTATCAAAATAGCTGCTGTACTCGCCGCTTAAGATTCTCTTCCACCAATCCTGGTTATCCAGATACCACTGGATTGTCTGCTGGATACCGGTATCGAAGTTGTACTGCGGTTTCCAGCCAAGCTCTGTCTCGATCTTGGTCGGATCGATCGCATATCTCTGGTCATGACCCGGGCGGTCTGTTACATATTTGATCAAGCTCTCCGGCTTATCAAGTGCCTTTAAGATTGTCTTAACAACTTCCAGGTTGGTACGCTCGTTGTGTCCGCCGATGTTGTAAACTTCACCCACACGGCCGTTGTGGATGATCAGGTCGATTGCCTGGCAGTGATCGGATACATGGAGCCAGTCACGCACATTCTCACCTGTGCCGTATACCGGAAGCGCCTCATCTGCGAGAGCACGGCTGATCATAAGCGGGATCAGCTTCTCCGGGAAGTGATACGGGCCATAGTTATTGGAACAGCGGGAGATCGTCACCGGAAGTCCGTATGTTCTGTGGTATGCCATTACGAACAGGTCTGCTGCTGCCTTGGAGGAAGAGTACGGGCTGGAAGTGTGGAGCGGAGTCTCCTCTGTGAAGAAGAGGTCCGGGCGGTCCAACGGAAGATCGCCGTATACTTCGTCTGTGGATACCTGGTGGTAACGCTTGATGCCGTATGTCTTACATGCATCCAGAAGTGTGGTTGTACCCATTACGTTGGTACGAACAAAGCTCTCCGGATCCACTACGGAACGGTCCACATGGCTCTCAGCCGCAAAATTCACAACCATATCCGGTTTCTCTTTCTCAAAGAGATCGAAGATAAACTTACGGTCTGCGATATCGCCCTTGATAAACTTGTAGTTCGGCTTGTCCTCAACCGGCTTTAAGGTCTCCAGGTTGCCTGCGTATGTTAATACATCCAGATTGATAATCTCATAGTCCGGATATTTGTTTACCATATGATGAATGAAGTTGCCGCCGATAAAACCGGCGCCGCCTGTTACGATGATTTTCATGTGTTTTCTCCTTTGATCTGCCTCTTACTTATCTGCAATACCCGGCAGTTTATCGATATATTTTCCGTCCAGAACATCCTTTAAGTACTGGCCGTACTGGTTCTTCTTCAGGATCTCGTATGTCTCAAGAACTTCTTCTTTTGTGATCCAGCCGTTAAGGTACGCGATCTCTTCCAGACATGCGATCTTGCGGTGCTGGTGAGTCTCGATGGTCTTAACAAAGTTGGTAGCCTCCACTAAGGACTCGTGAGTACCTGTATCTAACCATGTGAAGCCCTGTCCAAGAAGTGTCACATCCAGTTCCCCGTTCTCAAGGTAGATACGGTTCAGGTCTGTGATCTCAAGCTCGCCTCTTGCGGACGGTTTCAGGTTCTTTGCATACTCTACAACACGGTTGTCATAGAAATAAAGACCGGTTACACAGTAGTTGGACTTCGGTTTTGCCGGTTTCTCTTCGATAGAAATTGCACGGCCCTGATCATCGAATTCCACGATACCGAATCGCTCCGGATCGTCAACATAATAACCGAATACTGTCGCGCCTTTCTCCTTTGCTGCTGCCGCGCGGAGACGCTTCTTTAAGCCCTGTCCATGGAAGATATTGTCGCCGAGAACCATCGCAACGGAATCATCACCGATAAAGTCTGCGCCGATGATAAATGCCTGTGCAAGTCCGTCCGGGCTCGGCTGTACTGCGTAAGTCAGATTTACACCGAACTGTTGGCCGTCTCCGAGGAGCGCCTGGAAACGCGGAGTGTCATCCGGTGTGGAAATAATTAAAATATCACGGATTCCGGCATTCATCAGCACGGAAAGCGGATAGTAGATCATTGGTTTATCGTAAATCGGTAAAAGCTGTTTGGATGTAACTTTTGTTAACGGGTAGAGGCGTGTGCCGCTGCCGCCTGCGAGAATAATTCCTTTCATATACCAGTCACCTCCTGTATTTAAATTGCTCTCATTAATAGGTTATACAAAATACTATTTAAACATTTTTCCATATCTAACCTAGTGCTATCCTAATGTAGGAAATACATTGGTTAAAAATAAGAATGCTGCTTTTTCCGGATAATACTGACACATATCACGATATGCATTCTGTGATAACATAGCTCTAATTTCTGGACTTCTAATAAGAGCCTCAACAGTTTCAACGCATGTACCATAATCTGTAGTATCAATCAGCAAACTATTATTCTCATGCTTAGCAAAATCAGATGTTCCACCAAATTTTGTAAGAATAGTAGCACACCCACTTGCCATAGCTTCCATTGCAGTAAGACCCATGGCTTGAAATGTTGAAAAATCAACAAAAATATCTGTTTTACTCAATAAAAGAGCTGTATCCTCGGGCGTAAGTAAACCGTAATTTGTAAATTCAAAATCAATAGTTTCTCTGTTAAAAAAGAGAGCACTTTCATATTCTAAATTTGCATCACAACCAAAAAAGTTAATTTCCACCCTATTGCCATATTTTTGAGCTATATCTCGAAGTACTCGATATGTCATTTCTGGTCCACGCCTTGCAGTCATTGGACGGAGCATAGCAGTTATTACTACCTTCTCAGTATTTCCCCACATTTTCCTTGGTTTAAATAAATCAACGTTAACACTAGGACCAATTATCTTGCAGCAAGCACCTGTGTTTTTATAAACCTCCGTTGCATTCCAAGTAGTTTTAGTCACATTTATGCAATCTGGAATCAAAGTATACGACTCAACTGCCTCTTTCCACTGGACATTCTTTTCCGTAAAGAAATATGGCTCATAATCTTGAATATAATATGCAATTTTTACGTCATCTTTTTTCTTCTTCAATATACAATGTTTAATTGTTGAAAACAAAGAACAACAAATCACATCAAAATGTTCTGCATACTTTTTGACTGCCCTATAACTTTCTACATATATTACAGGAATCTTTAAATTAGGGTATGAAACCTCAAATAGTCCTCTATTGGATTTGAGATTCATTATTGCAACTTCAACCCCCATTTTTACCATACATTCTGCTTCCGATATAATTACATTTGCCCCTCCACTCGCATTAGAAGTTGGCAATAAAAAGAGAATACGTTTCCCTTTATATAGCTTCAATCCATTCTCGACTAACAATTGGCGTTCAAATTCCATTTGAGTTCTATGTCTAATTGAGTCTAGTACAAAATTGCTGTACATTACTCTGCAACAATCCTCTATATATTTATGACCATGTTTCTGTCGCAAACGTTCACCAGAAATTTTACATAACTCTAACCTCTTTTCATCAGAATAGCTCTTAGATTGAGCGTGGAAAATGTATGTATCATCAGCAACTGCCAGATTTAATCCCGCACTAACTGCTCTAGAAGTATAATCATCCTCCTCTGCAAAACCTCGGCCAAAATTTTCCTCATCAAAATAACCAAGTTTGTTAATAGCATTTCTACTAATCATTATACAAAATCCATTAAGGAGAGGAACTAGTGGATAGAGTCTTTCCGATGTTCTTTCCACTAATTTTGCCATGTCATGTACAGAAATGTTTTCTGGCAATACATTATGACACCAGTCTCCATCATCATCCGTTAACTTAGGAATAGATTGCCATGACGCAGTATTGGAAAGAGGTCCCACCAAATCAGCATTTCTTTCACGGGCGCATTTTATCATATTATCAATCCAATGTTCCGAAACAATCGTATCACTATTCAAAAGAACATTATAATCCGCATTAGATGCTCGTAAACCAATATTAGCAGCATATGTATAGCCATGATTTTCTGAAGTATTTCTAATCAGTAAAACATTATCATTTTCCTCTGCTATTTTTTCTAAATACTTTTGAGTAAGCTCAGCGCTATTGTCGTCAACTATAATTAAACGATATGGCTGTCGTGTATATGCATATACAGATTCAATACATTTCTTTACATCTTCGTATGCATTATAAACACATATAATAATATCGACACTCTCAATATGCGGACGAAAAGCTTTATCAATACAATTCTCTACTAATGCCAATTTTCTTTCTTCATTAACCGTATAATTAAAATAATGTCGCATATCATTTTGAGATAGGCACAAATTTTCGACCGACTGATATGTATTGTGAGGATAATCCTTTCCATATTGTTCATAGTTTAACAAAGAACTATCCATATTAGATAAATTGTAATAGCGTTTATACATCAATTCTGAAAAATATAACGATGGATTGTATTGTAATCGCGATCCAATAACCAGATAGTGCACTGCAGCATCAACTTCATTATCGAGATTATATGTGTTTCGATACCACTTTTCATCGAATAATTCAGATTTGCGAATGATACTAACTTTCGGTTCAAAGAATTTACCAAACTCTTCTCGTGTATATATCTTTCTAGCTGGCAACTCCCATTTACCATATTGTTCATAATGATATAAAGGATTTTGCATTGTTTTAGCTACATCTGGATGTGCAAAATAATATCCCTTTGATGAAAAAAAAGGGGACGGATCATAGAACAATTTATATCCAATATTCAGATAATGCCAATATGCAGATTCTTTATTATTAATCTGATATTGCTTTCTATACCAAGTCTCATCGAAATAAATAGTATCATACAATTTTGCATCTAAATTGATGCCAATATTTCGATTTTCGAACACACCGAACTTTTCATAGTGCAAAAGAGGATTAATATCTTTAACGTCATGATTTATATCCAAATATGTACTCGTAGAAAAATAAGCAGAAGGATCTAACCCTTCTTTCCATCCTATATCCAAGTAATGCTTAGCCGGAGAGATATTAGACGGAATCTGATATTGCTTACAATACCAATCTTTATTAAAATATTTGGATTTTTCAATGATCGACTCATTACTTTCTCTAAAACAAATCCTTAAAAGTTTATTCATTTGTATTTGCCCTCCAGTACTCCTCGTAATTATTACATACAATTTCTGTCTGTCCGACTTCCCTTATCCCATGATTATCTAGCCATAATACTCGATCGCACATTTCTCTAATTTGTTCAATACTATGAGACACAAATAATACAGTGGTACCGCCCCCCATAAGCTCCATCATGCGCGCTTTGCTCTTATTCTGGAATCCTTCATCACCAACTGCTAAAATCTCGTCAACAATTAGAATCTCAGGTTCAACAACCGTTGCAATCGAAAAAGCCAAACGCATCAGCATTCCAGACGAATAATTTCTGATAGGCATATGAATAAAATCTTTTAACTCCGAGAATTCCACAATCTCATCGTATTTTGATTCAAGAAATTCCTTATCATAACCTAAAATCGCACCATTTAAAAAAATATTCTCACTGCCACTAAGCTCCTGATCAAAACCAGATCCTAACTCCAGCATTGGCACCACATTTCCCTTTAACGTCACCTTGCCTGTGGTAGGTTTTAATACTCCGGCAATAATTTTTAGCAAAGTACTTTTTCCGGCACCATTTCTTCCAATAATCCCAAGTACTTCACCTTTTTTTACATTAAAATTAATATTTTCTAATGCCGTGAATTCCTTATACTGAATCCTATGTTCCAGAAAAGCAACCATAAATTCCTTTAGGCTAATGACCTTATCATTAGCCATTCGAAACTTCATGGAAATATTTTCAACTTCAATCATGTTCATAATAAAAACCTCTAAATATATAATACAAAGCGATCCTGGGTCTTTTTAAACACTGCTGCACCTATTGCTAGCATACCCATTGAAAATATAATACAATAAACATAAAGGCTAATATCTGGAGAAACACCTTCAATCATTAATGTTCGTACGAATTTTATAATATAATACATTGGATTCAACTTTTGTATCAGTTTAAACTGTGCTGGAATGATATGTTCTGGATAGAATAATGGTGTAGCGTACATCCAAGCCAAGCTAACAATTCCCCATAAATATTGTGTGTCTCGGAAAAATACCATAGCTGAGCATAAAACAAGTGATAATCCAATGCAAAATACAACCAAACAGATAATACCAAAGGGCAATAATAATAATGCTTTCGTAATCGGTGCTCCAGTCAATAATGCTACCAGCAATAATGGTATGATTGATATCATTAAATTGATAGAACAAGACACCACCTTGGTCACCGGATATATATATTTAGGCACATAAACTTTAGTAATCAGCGCAGTGTTATTTACAATTGCCGACAGACCTTGCCCCACTGCATCTGAAAAGAAATTAAACAAAATGATACCGCTCAAAAGATACACCGGAAAATTTTTAATGTCCGACCTAAAAATCGTGGAAAAAACAATGTACTGGACTGTCATGGTTAAAAGGGGATTCAAAAAGCTCCATAGATATCCCAAAACCGACCGTTTATATTTAGTTTTGAAATCCCTTGATACAAGCTGTTGAATTAAAAATTTATATCGATTCCAAATTCCCCAAATCATACCAATAAATGTATGTTTTCCCTTTTCCATGCGCCAATTTGCGTAAACAAAATAAATCGCAAGGGCTACTCCACCACTTCCGGCAATCAACCAATAGTTTTCTCCAAATCCGGTTATCGAACGCCCTTCATAACTAAAGCACAATGTCTGGCTGGACACATTCCCGTCAATATTCAATATTGCATTTGGCGCACTTTGATTAGAACAATAGAATGTTGGGGCCTCTCCCTCAGGGCATTCTGAGGTGACTACTAGCGAATAGCTCTTACCCAACGCCTCTTTAACTGATTTGTCCAAATTCCACTCATAAAAGCTGTTATCTTGTAAAAGTTCAGCATTTATAACTAATTGGGCCAACATTTCATGATTATGATTATCAATCAAAGATACATATATAAGTCCGCGATTTGTTCGACCAAATGTTGCCACATGGAAAGTAAACTTTTCAATTATGTCAGTTTCAGACAAAAAAGTTTGTTCTAAGGTCCTATCTTGGCATACTTCATTCACCGTTCCTTCCGGGGGCAGTATATCCAAATAGAATTTTTTAGTTCTGATTTCCTGATCTCCAATGAAATAAAAACCTATCACAATTATGATATATATCAAAAGAAATCTCGCTGCATTCTTTTTGAGTTTTTTGTCCATTTTTTATCCTCAACTTATTTTTGTTTCACGATACGGTATATTCCATAAAGCGCCTTTTTCAAATATCTCCTGCCCGGAAGTGGGAGTTCCCATAACGCACGTGCACACTTATAACTAAAAGATCCTGTAATTGTTGCAAGTTGGTTTTCTAATTCTTCCATACGCTCTTGCAAAGCTTCTCCATCGGCCTCAATACTGATTCTTTTTCCTTGTGCCAGACGATATCCATCTACAGCAAACTTATACAAGCCACTGTCGATTGATCCCATAATAGCTCTTTGTGAAAAATCCAGTCTTTCATATACCTCAAGATAATCATCACGCATCTCTTCTAGGGATTTTACAGTTAAACATTCAACTATATTTCTTATTTTATGATACTCTTCATTCTTCCCTTTGATTCGCAAAATAATCTCAAGTGCCTCTTCGTATGCATGTTCTACCGATACCAACCAGCCGCATTCCATTTTTCTCATACGTTCACCCAAAGCACCAATATCCGTAGCAATTACAGGAACACCACACATGATTGCTTCAGACAATGTGTAACAGTATGTTTCCGGCCATATCGGCAAAATACAAATCAAATCAATCTGGTGCTTTTCTATCAAGCCCGGTAATTCATGACGCTCGTATAAGCCAGTCTTCGTATAATTCTTTTTATCTAACATTGATAATTCGTTATATCCCCATACCCCGAATAAATACCAATGAATATCACTTGGACCATTCTTTATCAGCTGATATGCTGTAAAGCTACCTTTTTCTTTGCTAATTCCACCAATAAATGCAACTCGAAGTTCCTTGGAACTATCTTTTTTTGAACAAGACATTGTTTTCATTCCATGTGGAATTACAATAATCTTATTTAAAAGTTCTGGGTAATATAATGCTACGAATTCCTTTGTATTATCCGATGGCGTTATTATTGATGCCGATTTATTCAAGGCGTTCCTATGTTCTCTTCTCCAAACAGAAAGATATTCGATACTCTCGCACAAACCGCCAAAACCAGTTTGACATTTTGAGCAGCATTCTTTTTCCGGATGTCCTATGCAAAGTTCTTCATTGCAATTAAACATCTTAATACTTGGGCAAATAGAATAATAATCATGCAATGTTGTAACAATCGGAATATGTCTGGCATCTGCCTGATAAAACATTTCCAAGGTCAAGTCCTTCACATGATGAATATGAACAAAATCAATACGGAACGTATCTAAGATTCTTCCATATAAATCGCCAAATTTTTTACTCCTAAATTCAAAAAAACTCGGAGCTTTTCCAATATAAAACTTAAGCGTATATTCGCAATCTTTCGTATACGCAGTAAGGTTCAAATAATCCAAATTGCGTGCTGCAACAAAAACGTTATAGGAATCACGCATAACCTCTGTCATATCCTTTACATGCAGCTGCGTTCCACCCAAATGATCGTGTGCATCCTCACGAAAATCTGACTGCACAAGATACAAAAGATTCTTTCTTCCATTCAGCAAACCGGTCCACAATTTAATGTTGTCCTGAATTCTTTCATTTGGATTATCTCTACAATGGACTGCAACCGCGTGGTTCTGAGCCGGATATCGATCACACAAAATCTTTTCGTGCGCCTCGATTAACCGCTTTTTCTCATCGCTAACAAAAGAAGTCGTACCCGTGTGGTAAATATAGGTATCATCACACATTGCATGATAATAACCAATCTGTTCTGCACGATAACAAAAATCATTTTCTTCTCCGTATCCGCGCTGAAATGTTTCCATATCGAACAAACCGATTTTGTCGATTACTTCACGCTTAATATACATACAGAAGCCGTTTGCCACAGGAATTCTTGGATATAAACGCATGCTAACAGTCTCAATCAATCTCGCATATTGATTAAGTGTAAATCCATCTGGCAACGTATTCTCTTTTAAAAATTCAGGAACAGAGCAAAGTGTTGCATTGTTCGAAAGAGGAGTAACCGTTGCAATCGTTGCATCACTATAAGCACAATCAATAATTTTTTCTATCCAATTCGGAGTCACTATAGTATCGGAGTTCAATAATAAAACATCCCTGTCTCTCGATACAGTAATACCATGATTGATACTTCCTGAAAAACCAAGATTTTTCTCATTTTCTACAACTATAATAGAATCTGTCTCTACAGACTTAATATATGGAAGAATACGCTCATCAGGGCTTGCATCATTGACTAGTAAAAGACGATGCTTCCCAAGGTTTGTACTTTCTTTAATGCTATTTATACATTTTTGCAAATCATCAAACGCATTATAAATCGGAATAATAATATCGATACCTTCTGGTCTATTCATAAAACTCCTCATTTCTATAACTTCCCAATCAACACACTTCCACGATACACTAAGTCATCAATGGTCTTTTGTCGAAAAAAACGTCTATCTGCTATTAAGGAAATGCGACTTCTAAAACCCTGTTTTGAATTCAATACTTTATGAATCATCTTGTTCGATTCAGAGTCCAGCATTTCAAAAAACGTACTGTTGAACATCTCTATCTGCTGATAAATCTCTCCACGTGGCTTAAAAAGCTGTCCAACTCTATATTTTAATAATTTTTTTCTATTTATCATTGCTCCGGCTGTATTATTTCCGTGTTGACGATAGCGAATAAAAGCTTTCTCATCGTAATACACATTTCCAAAACAACTGGCTGCTAAATATAACCACCAATCATGCATAATCAATTTATCTGGATCAACTGGCATATGATGCTGCAATAATAAAAGCATGCTATTATTAATCACGGCCGTACATCCGGTACAAATATTCTGCACCAATGAATTTCCAAAAGAAGGCTTCTTTACACGTCGGCTCACCGTAACATTCAAATCCTCTAAAGCCCTTCCCACAATCATCTTGTCACTACAGTAAAGTTGCGGCATATCCGTCTTTATGCCATGCTTCTGCATTTGCTCGACTGCTCTATTTAATTTTTCAGGAAGCCAATAGTCATCTTGATCAGCAAAAGCAATATAATCCATTGTCTGATCAGCATTTGCAATCAATTCCATAAAGCTCTTCCGCACTCCAATATTGTGTCCCTGATAGTATGAAATCCACTCAAATTTCTTTGCATATTCTTTAATGATATCTAAAGTTCCATCAACAGAGCCATCGTCTCGAATGAGCAAATATTTATGCTTAATGGTCTGATTAACAATACTGTCTAACTGAGTACGAAGATACGCTTCGCCGTTATATGTAGACATCAATATTTGTATCTTCATACTTCATTCGTCTCCCAACATTCTATTATTACATTTTTAAATAATACTCTTGCAGCTTTGCAGCTTGGTTGTATATGTCAAATTCTGGTATATATACATTTTCATCATGTTCAATACCATCAAGCTTGTTTATCTGATTCACCCATGTGCCAATTGGTGCTTCTAAGGGAATTCGATACACCTTCTTATACTCAATCTCATCTGATATTGTATCCGCAATTACACAAGGTAAACCATTGTAACATGCCTCAACCAATGAAACTGGGAAGCCTTCATATAATGAAGGGAGTACAAATACATCAAACGCATTTAAAAGATCCTTTACGTCATCTCTATGTCCCAAAAAAGAAATCTTGCAATCTAGATCCATCCGATTTGAAATCTCCTCAATTTCTTCTTTTAAAGGTCCTTCTCCAATACACAACAAATGTGCATCGGCGTTGGTCTCGCAAATATTCTCTAAAAGAGCGACTAAAAATCGATGGTTCTTTTGAGGTACAAACCGCCCAACATGACCGATTAAAAATGTATCTGGTGAAACATTCAGCATACCTCGAATACTATCTCGCTTCTTAGAATCAAAGCGATATTTATCTACCTCGATTGCATTTGGATATACAAAAACTCGTCCCGACAATCGTGCTCTATTTCCATACAAGAAATCACCTGCAGCCTTTGAGCAAGCGAATCGATCACACTTCATAAAGCGAATCGGAATACACAGCACTGCATTTCGAAATGCCGCAATTTTTCTGTCTGAAAATCTCGTTGCATGACAATGAACAATAAAACGTTGAATTCCTCCAAACCTCGCTAAAGGTTTCAACAAAAAACTTAGATACACCTCATGATTATGTAGAAACTGATACTTCACACCATGATCGGAAAAGAATTTCCACAGTTCTTTTAAAGATTCCCATGAACTCCCTGGTTTAGACACAAAAAAGACCTGTCCGCCCAGTTCTTTAATTTCATCTTCATAAGAATCCTCACAAGGGATGAAACAAAGAAAATCGAACTGGATCTTTGACCGGTCCATATGCCTATAGTAATTCATAATAACGCTCATGACTCCACTCCCTATACTAGGAGTCGAAACAAAATGCAGGACCCTAACCATACGTTCCCTCCAGATCCCAAGTATTCAGCTTCTGATAATCGTACTTATACCGATTACAAAACGGGAAAAACAAAGTCACATCTTGATTTTTCGCGGATTTATGGTATTGTTTTCAAGAAAAGGCAAAAAATAAGAAAAATGTAATGAGTTTTAAAGTTGCCTTTATTTTGTAAAGGTGTTATACTGACCTAAAGCTAGTTGGTATAAGTACGAATATCGGAAGCTGAAAGGAGTGCGTTATGTTACATTCCCCGGTTTTGAGTATTATTCTTCCGGTTTTCAATGGTGAGGCATTCATAAAACGGACAATCCAAAGTGTAATTGAACAGGAACTAGAGAATTGGGAATTAATTGTAATTAATGATGGTTCTACAGACCAATCTGAAGTAATCATTACGGAGTACTGTGCTCTTGATACAAGAATTACGAAGATATCACAAGTGAATAAGGGGCTTAGTTCAGCTCGGAATACTGGTTATCTGAAAGCAACGGGTAAGTATATCGTATTTTTGGATGCGGATGATTATGTGGAACCGAATTATTATAAAGAGTTAGTAGCCAGCACCGAGAAATCCGGTGCTGATTTTGTTGTGTCCGGCTTTATTCGTGATTTTATTCAGACAGATGGAAAAACAAAACCATATCCAGTGTATTTCCGCAATCAGCTGCTCAGTATTGAAAACGACACTGAAAAGCTGCTCAATATTGATATTTATAATCAGATGTACTTCTACAACATTTACATCCATGTATGGAATAAGATTTATCGACGTGCTTTTCTTTTACAACACGGAATCATGTTTGATGAATCAATTCGATATGCGGAAGATGTTCCTTATAATATTGAGTGTCTGAAACATGCAACTAATATCCAGTTTTTAGATATCGCTGGTTACCACTATGTTTGCCACCGGGCAGAACGTCTTACCGGTAAATGGAAACCCACATTGATCGAAGATAATTGTCGAGTATATCGGCAAATTCGCGATTATGAAAATAGCCACCTGAAATTAGAAAAATCAAAAATCACTGCCGGAATGTATTTGCGAAGCTGTTATCTGACGGTCGAAAAAGCTATTGCTGCTGGAATGAAGTATCCTCAAATAAACCAGATTATTCTTACACTTTTTTCGACGCCTGCATTAAAAGAAAGCCTGATTGCTTTGCAAAAAAGTTACAACTTAAAAGAATTTTGGTGTTATCAGCTAATCTGGAACTTAAAAATACCCTGTATTGTATATATATCAGTGGTATTACGGAAATGGCTTAAACATGCAATGGGACGGTAATAGGCACAATGAAGATTCAAATTTTGATGTCCACATACAATGGCGCACGATATCTTCGTACGCAATTGGATAGTATCATACGTCAGACAATAAAAGAAAAAAGGCTTCTAATCCGCGATGATGGTTCTACAGATAATACTATGGAGATTCTTCATGAGTATCAGGAAAAATATTCGTGGATCAAAGTATATCGAGGTAATAACTTAGGCGTGCAGAAAAGCTTTTTCGAATTGATTGAGAAATCTGATCCGATGGCAGACTACATAGCTTTCGCAGATCAGGATGATGACTGGCTACCAGAAAAACTTGAACATGCAGTAAATAAATTAAAAGAACTATCTTTGATTAATAGCAAAAAACCTATCCCTCTACTCTATTGCGGAGGTCAGATCATGGTGGACGAACAGTTGCAACCATTGGACGTTACTGTGAGCAGAGTTGTAAGAATACCTGCATTTGGGAATGCTCTTGTGCAGAACATTTGTACCGGCTGTACAGCAGTAATCAATCAAAACTTGGCACAGCTAATCAGAGAAAATATCCCTGTTAATACTGACGCAATTGTCATGCATGACTGGTGGTTATATTTGACTGCCAGCTGTTTTGGCGAAGTATTTTATGACGATGTACCATATATTCGCTATAGGCAACACGGAAAGAATGCTCATGGAGCTATCTTAAACAAGCGAACGCTGTTTCGGTATCGACTTGAACAGCTGACGAAGCCGCGGGGAGAGATATATAAGCAGGTTGAGTCATTTGAAATAACCTATCGAAATAAAATTAAAGCAGATCAAAACAAATTGATTCGAGATTTAATTAATTCCAAAAACAATTTGCTCTGTCGTTTTCTAGTTGCCACCCAAAAAAAGTATTTTCGTCAAAAACGCTCGGACGATCTTGTGTTTAGGGGAATTGTCTTATTAGGGAAATTATAAGAGGAACTAACAAATGAAAATTGTTTATTTCGCTCCAATAGAGTACGAACA
>JAFSFU010000124.1 GCA_017435025.1 Lachnospiraceae bacterium
ATTATTACATTAAAAGCAGGACAGTATGCTTTGTTCGAGAATATGGTTCAGTATGATGAAGATGGCTCATTGGCACCTGGATCAATCGAAACATATTATGTTCAGGAAATCATGGAAGGTGAAATTACTGGTCAGTATGAAGAGATTCTTTATACTGTAAATGGTAACGGAGGAACCCATGAAACAGAGGATGGAGATGTTACAGGATTTAATACATTTGCATCAACAGCTATTACAAATGATCAGTCACAATATGTACTGTTCAGAAATAAAGTAGATCTGAATAAACTGAGCATTCTTAATGTAACAAAAGAAATTGCACCGGGTTCTGCGGAAGAAATTTACGAAAAGACATTTAAATTTAAGATTGAACTCGGACAAGATGAAGATGATTTAGCTCCGATTGCTGCAGGAACAAAGTATCAAGTGTCTGATTCTTCTGGAACAGTGGTTAAAGAAGCTTTAGAAGGTGGATATATTACTTTGACAGATGGTCAAACAGCACGCCTTGTAGAAGGAATTCTCGCCGGAACACATTATCGAGTATCAGAGGATATTGATGGTGATTATAAAGCAACCTATATGGGAACTATCGAATCGTCGGATACCCAGACAATTGGCAGTACACCTACAGCAACAAGTGCTGGTGTAACTGGCGATTTCACACCTGGTGATACTGTACATGTAACAGTAACAAACTCTGATTATGACTTTATTACTGAACTTCCAATCAGTAAATATACAATCGGATTTGAGGAAGTAAGTAGTGTAAGTACATTCGAATTTGAGGTTGTTCCGTGTGATGCGAATGGTATAGCATATTCCACAGCCACATCCTATGTGGGCAGCACGATTACTGTACCGAAAGAGAATGCAGATGATGCAGCTCCAATAACCAATACAATCTCACTTGGTGGACGTACCGATAAGTTTGTGACAGGCGATATTTATTATTTCAAGGTTACTGAGAAGGCCGAAACAGCTGAACCAAATGATACAGAAAAAGAATCAATGATTCAGTTTGATGATACGGTTTATATCGTTGGTGTCAATGTAACTGCTAATAATGCAACAATAGCTAGTGTAAAGAAAGATGGGACAGCAATTGATACTACTTCAACATTAGCATTCGTAAACAGTTACAATAACACAACAACGATTACTCTTGATAAAGTTGTGGCGGGTAACTTTGGTGATGTGGCAAAAGAATTTACATTTAAAGTGAGTGTAGATGGAACTGAGTTGTCAACAACATATAAGTTAAGTCACTCAACACCAGTAATTACAATCTCTGATATCCCGATTAATGCAAAGGTAGTTATTACTGAGTTAGATAATAAAGGATATGAGGTGGCAGCAACTGTAACAAATACAGCAACTGAATCTTTATCCGGAAGTGTATTAACCTTTATCGCATCTGATAAAGCAGGACATAATGTTGTGTTCACGAACACCAAAAATGCAGTTATTGATACCGGCATCTCAATGGATACACTTCCATATATCCTGATTCTGTTAGCAGTAATCGGCGGTATCGCATTCGTAGTCATCCGTAAGCGGAAAGATGATGATCTTGATTAAACGGAGGACATGCGAATGGGAAAGAAAAAAGTGAATAACCCATCGCTTCCAAGCACGGAAAAAGAATCATTAAACTCTGAACAACAAAATATCGTCGAATGGCTGAAGAAAGTTCGCTTTCGAAAACAGCTGTTTGGCGGTATCAGTGAACAGGACGTGTGGAAGAAGATTGATGAGTTGAATAAGCTATATGATGCAGCTTTAGCAGCGGAACGAATCCGCTACGAAACTCTCATAACAGAGACTAAGGCAGGGGATTCCCTGTTAAAGGAAAGGGCGGGTGATGAATAATTGGCAAAGGCTGCAACAGCAGCGGATGTTATCAGAGCCCGCAGGATCGCACTAAACACCAAGCAGGAATACATGAGTCTATTCTTCCGGGTGGTGGTGCTGGCTCTCACCGCGTACATAGTTTTTACGCAGGTATTCCTTGTTACACAAAACAAGGGGCTGGGAATGTTCCCGGCGATGAAGGATGGTGACTTGATTATCGCTTATAGATTACAACAGGATTACGCGAAGAATGATGTTGTGGTTTATGAGGTGGACGGCGAACAGAGAGTGGGACGGATCATTGCAAGAGAGACCGATGTGGTGACGATGGATGATAGCGGAACGCTTCTTGTAAATGGTACGGTTCAGACAGGAGAGATTTTATATCCGACTTACATGAAAGAGGATATTACTTATCCGTATGAAGTACCAGAAGGACATGTGTTCGTTATGGGTGACTATAGAACGAATGCAGTTGATAGTAGAGATTATGGTGCTATTTCAATGGGGAATGTGAAAGCAAAGGTGATCACTATTCTTCGAAGAAGAGGATTGTAATCAGAAACATGATGATTGCGTGTCGTGGACACGAGTCATAAATTCTCTAGATTAAAAATAGGAGGGTATATATTATGAAGAAAATGAAAAAATTATTAGCTGGTTTCATGGCAGCGACAATGGTTATGAGTATGAGCGTGACTGCATTTGCAGATGAAACTACTTACGAAGATATGTCTACAATTAAACTTACAAAGACATATAAGGAAACAAATGATGGCACAACTAGCCCGGCAGAAACTTTTGAATTTAGTGATTTAACATGTACAGGAGTGAAGGATGCGGGTGTTGGTGTTACTGCTGAAAATGCTCCGGTTCCAACAATTGCTAATGTAGAATATGCTGCAGGAGAGGCAGGAAGCGAAACAGCAACTAAAGAAATTGTTATTAGATTACCGGAATATAATGCAGTGGGTATTTATACTTATACATTCACAGAAACAGATGGTAATACCGCAGGTGTTACATATAGAAGCGATGCTATTAAATTAGTTGTAACTGTTATTGAGCAGGATGGTAAAGTTCGTGTAGCAGCTCTTCACACAGAAGAAGAAGGTGAAGCAAAATCTAATGCAATTGATAATGAGTATTCTGCAGGCTCTTTATCTGTAAAGAAGGAAGTAACTGGTATTTTAGGTGATAAGACAAAAGACTTTACTGTAAAAGTAACATTTACAGCACCAGAAGGTGATACAGTACGAGAGGCTATTTCCTATACTGATGGTACAGAAACTAAGACTATTGAAGCTGGTTGGGATACAACAGCTGAAGCAACAATTACATTAAAGCACGAAGAGACTGTGACATTTACAAATATTCCGTACGGTGTTACATATACAGTAGTTGAGGATGATTATACAGGCGATGGCTATGATGCTGCAGAATATGCTTTTGATGACGAGAATAAAGAAATCAACTCTGCTACAGAAAATGTAAAAATCACTAACAATAAAGATGGTAACGTTGACACTGGTATCTCCCTCGACAACATGCCGTACATTATGGTACTTGCTCTGGTAGCTCTTGGTCTCGTTGGTTTCGTTTCCAAAAAGCGTTCCATGGAATTCTAATTAAGATACTTACTTAGAACTCAAAGCATCGGATCAAACCAATTGATCGAAAAAACTGAAAACTTAAGGCAGTGGTGGATGGTCAAGCCATCCACCACACCTTAAAAAATCCAATAACGACATAAATATAAGAATATATAATAAATCACTATTTTTAGTAGAAGGGAGTGCAGTCCATGGCATTGAAAATCGTGAAAGCTGCAAATTCCCTCCTGAACTTTATCGTTATGTTAGCCCTCTGCATTGCCGGTCTCTATGCCGGATATGCACTTTGGGATAACAATCAGGTCTATGCAGCAGCCCAGAATGTTCAGGCGGACATGATCAAACTGAAACCGGTCCTCTCGGAGGAGGCCGGCGAAGAAGGAGCTTCCTTTGAGGAGCTGCTCGCCATCAATGAGGACGTTCGTGCCTGGGTGACCTTAGACAACACCAACATTGATTTCCCGATCTTACAGGGAGAGAACAACCTGACTTACATCAACAAAGACGTTTACGGTAATTTTGCTCTCGCCGGAAGCATTTACCTGGATTCGAGGAACGACAGCGGGTTCCATGATATCGTCAACCTTCTTTATGGACACCATATGGACGGCGGGGACATGTTCGGCGACCTTGATAAATTCAAAGAAGAGAAGTTCTTTGATGAGAATAAGACCGGTCTTTTGATTTTGCCGGACCGGAGTTATGACCTTGAAATCTTTGCCTGTCTCCTGACGGACGCATCGGAGGATGCGATCTTTGAGCCGCAGGAGTATGAGGCTGATATAGAATGTTTATTGAAATTTACGGAGCAGAACGCCATGTATTGTGATATCGATACACTGGAAGAGCTCCGAAAGCGGAACGGACAGGACCAGATCTTGATCTTAAGCACATGTTCCACGGAGTTTACCGATGCGAGGACCATTGTTCTGACAGTGATGAGACCACATGTCAGTGAAAGATAGGAGGAGAATCAGATGAAAAAGATGAAAAAATATGCAGGATTCTTGATCATGATGATCGTCGGCATGCTGACATGTTCGATGACGGTATTGGCGGAGGAGTCACCACAGATCAAGGTGCCGGTGAACATTGAACTTACCGGTTCGAAGCCGTATAAGAGTGAAGATTTTAAGATCGTACTGAATGCAGAGGATGCGACAAGCCCGATGCCGGCAGGCAGTGTGGATGGCAAGTATGAGGCTGTGATTACAGGTGAAGGTACGGCATACCTTGAAATTGTATATCCGAAGGTTGGTATCCATAACTATACCGTGCATCAGGAGCCGGGAACTAATTCAAAGGGCGAATATGATTCTACTGTTTATCATATGACCGTATATGTGACAAACGTGGAGACCGGCGGAATCGAGGCAACAACAATTCTTTATATTGATGATATCAATACCAAATATGATCGTGTTGATTTCACGAACAATTATTGGAGAAGCAACGGCGGTGGCGGCGGTGGTGGAAGTTCCAAGCCGACTCCAACTCCGACTCAGCCATCGGTTGAGATCACAGACAAAAATGTCCCGCTTGGTGACGGCGGAATTTTGGACATCATCGATGACATGATCCCGCTGGCAGTACTTCCGGCGACCGGTACACTCTGGTGGTTAGTTGCAGTTCTGGCATGTGCTGGCGCAGTGATGTTCTTCATGGGATTCTATAGAAACCGTAGTTGTGGTAAAGACGAAGAGTAAAGATGAAAAATAATAGAGGAAAATTCATGATGTTCATGGGGCTGCTGCTGGGTGCGGCGGCCCTTTTCCTCGCAGTATATACGCTGTGGGGCGAGTACCAGGCGAAGGTGCAGGCGGAGGCGGCGCTGAATCTGGTGGCGGAGTATATTGAGGTTGGAGTGATTACGGAGACTGAGCAGTCGGCAGAGGTTGTGACCGAAACAGAACCGGAGGAGGTTCCTGTGCCGGAGTTTCTGCATGATCCGACGATGGAAATGCCGGAGGAGTTGATCGATGGTCAGAAGTATATCGGCGTGGTGGAGATTCCGGATCTGGATCTGTCGCTGCCGATCATCAGCGAGTGGAGCGATGCGAAATTAAAGATCTCTCCGTGTAGATATGTGGGTTCGGTGTACACCAATGACATGATCCTTTCGGGACACAGTTATGTGAATCATTTCCGCTATATCCGAAAACTGGAACGCGGTGCGGAGATCATCTTCACGGACATGGCCGGAACACGGTTCGTGTATGAAGTGAGTGATACGGAAGTGATCGATGCGTCCGGGGTGGAGCAGATGTTATCCGGTGAGTGGGACCTTTCGCTGTTCACCTGTACGACCAGCGGAAGCGCGAGACATACAGTACGCTGTAAGCTGGTGCCGGAGAAGAATCCGTGGATGCAGCATGTGACGGATATGGAGGCGTTTCTCGGTGGGGGCGCTGAGTATTAAAACTTTATAAAATCGCTCGTATGCGTACCGGAGACACTAGAATCCGTCCCGCGGTCATGCTATAATACCCGTACAGAATTCCTCTGCGTGTGTGGAGGAACGTAATGACCGTAAGAAAGACATTTAAAGAACTGACAATCAAAGACAACTTTATGTTTGGTGCAATTATGTGTAAGGAGGATAACTGCAGGCGTTTACTGGAACTGGTACTGGAGGTTCCGATTGCCCGAGTGGAAGTAAGTAAGGAGAAATCTATCGTTTATCACCCGGAGTATAAGGGAGTCCGACTGGATGTATATGCTAAAGACGAAAAGAATACACATTTCAATGTAGAGATGCAGACGGTGCCAAAGGCAGAACTCGGAAAGCGCGCCAGATATTACCACAGCCAGATCGATATGGAGATGCTGGAGGCCGGAGCGGAGTACCCGGAACTGGCCAATTCGTATGTGATATTCATATGTGATTTCGATCCGTTTGGCTGGGGGAAGTATCGTTATACATTTCGTAATTTATGCCTGGAAGAGGAACTGGCGGAGTTAAATGACGGGTGCGAGACGATCTTTCTGAGTACAAAAGGAACGAATGATGAGGATGTGCCGCCGGCGCTGAGACGTTTTTTAAAGTATGTGGGTGCAGATCAGTCATCCAGTACGGAGGATTTCGAGGATGAATTTGTAGCACAGCTTCAGAAGACAGTAAAACATGTAAAGGAAAGCCGGAGAATGGAGGGACGTTATATGTTGACAGAGTTGTTGATGCAGGATGAGCGCAGAGTCGGTCGTATTGAGGGTCGCGAAGCCGGCAAACTTGAAGCGCGTAGGGATTCCATACTGGAACAGTTATCTGAGATAGGAAATGTGCCGGATGCACTGATCGAGCGGATCAAGGGCGAAACGGATATAGATAGACTCAAGCTTTGGACGAAGCTGGTAATGAGAGTAGATTCAGTCGAGCAGTTCATGGAAGAATTATAAGAAATTCGGCGGAGACGCCGAAAAACAAATCTATTTAATCAAGTAACAAATCTACGGCACGTGTTTGTGGTTGACATTTGCCGTCAAAATGTCATGCCGATTCAGGCAAAGCAGCAAAGAAGATGCGGAGGAATTCTGGTCTTTTGGTTATTACGATACAGTATATAATTTATTCGGGGCTTCATTGACAATAGAAATTGTTTCCAATATAATGAATCTAATACATTAGAATCTAATGAATTAGATGATTTGAGGTGAACTACGATGTCTGAGGATAAATTGATCGTTAAAATGTTGGGTGATTTCTCTGTTATGCATGGGAATAAAGAGATTTCTTTTGGAAGATTCAGTACATCGAAGAACGTTGAATTATTCCAGATGCTTATGCTTTATCTTAAAAAAGGAATTCCGAAGAGTAAGCTGCAGCAGGCAATTTATGACTGGGATGAGATCAATAATAAAAACAGAAGCCTGAATAACCTGATGTACCGTCTGAAACAGCAGATGATGGAAGAGGGCGTTGTTCAGGAAGAGTATATTCTATTGCGAGAGGGTATCTGTAAATGGGCCGCTGAGATTCCGGTGGAAGTAGATACTGTTTTGTTTGAAGAAGAGATTGAAAAGGCACAGGGATTTGCAAATGACGAAAAACTGAAACGTCTTCTCCATGCATTCGATTTGTATCAGGGAGATTTTGTTCCCCAAATGCCCGGAAAGGCATGGGTCATGGAAGAGCGATTCCGCCTGAAAAATCTCTATCGGAGCTGCTTGGTTCAAATTGCTGAAATTTTAGATAAGAAACAGGAATATGAGCAGCTTTTCGCGATTTATGCAAAGGCAGCCAAGTTGTATCCGTTTGACGAGTGGCAGATTGGGCAGATTGACTGTCTTCAGAAGATGGAGAG
>JAFSFU010000125.1 GCA_017435025.1 Lachnospiraceae bacterium
CTGGTCGCATCTGCAGCTTGCTCTAATCGATGAAACCTTTCTTTCCAATCGATACCTCCCCATCGTTCTTTCATCTGCTCCAAACTCCAGGCATCCATGTCCAATGACTCCTCAAAAACGAAATCTCCCATACCGGCCGCCTCGATTTCCCGGTAGATATAGGTCCGTGCAAGAATCGCCTGTGCCTTCAAAGTCTCCATCTCAAAATCTGCCGGAATCTGTGCCGCCAGGACATAAGGCAGAAATTCTTCGACTGAAAGTCCAACCTCACGTTCATTTCGGATTACAATTACCTTTTTTTCTCTATCTAAAGCAAATGTGTATCTGACATCTTCACCGGATGACACTTCCTCTGCCTCATCCACCACATTCCCTTCCAAACCTGTCCAAGCCAGCGTCGTAATATATGGAATCATCATTCCAACCAGAAATACCGCTAAAAACTGTTTCATAACACAAAAACCCGCCTCACAGACTTTTCTACAAGTCTATGAGACGGGCTCATATTTTAGAACTAATTACAGTTCAACAGTAACTTTTTCAAGTTTCCAGATATCTCTTACGTAGTCTTCAATTGTACGGTCGGAAGAGAACTTACCGGAGCAAGCAGTGTTAAGAATTGCTGTTCTTGCCCACCACTTCTCGTCGCGGTATGCCTTATCGATCTTAGCCTCTGCCTCTGCGTAGGAACGGAAATCCTTGAGGATGAAGTAAGTATCTGCACGGTCGCTGGAGAATGTGTTTAAGAGAGAGTTGTACAGGTCACGGAACATTTCCGGATCTTCCGGAGCATAGTAACCGTTGATCAGCTGCATCAGCACGCGACGGATCTCCTGATCTGTGTTGAAGATATCCATCGGATTATAGCCGCCGTTCTTCTCCCAGTTGATGATCTCATCGGAGGAAGCACCAAAGATGAACATGTTCTCCGGACCAACTTCTTCTGCCATCTCAACGTTCGCACCATCCATTGTACCGATTGTAAGGGCACCGTTCAGCATGAACTTCATGTTACCTGTACCGGATGCCTCCTTGGAAGCTGTAGAGATCTGCTCAGAAACATCTGCTGCCGCGAAGATCATCTCAGCGTTGGATACACGGTAGTCCTCGATAAATACAACTTTGATCTTGCCGTTGATGGACTTATCGTTATTGATCACATTCGCTACGGAGTTGATCAGCTTGATTGTCAGTTTTGCACGCTTGTAACCAGCTGCTGCCTTCGCACCGAAGATGAATGTTCTCGGTACCATATCCATATTTGGATTGTCCTTTAACTGGTTATAGAGGTACATAACATGCAGGATATTCATCAGCTGACGTTTGTACTCATGAAGTCTCTTAACCTGTACGTCGAAGATGGAACGCGGATCAACATCAATACCGTTGTGCTCTTTGATGTACTTAGCAAGACGCAGTTTGTTCTGATACTTGATGTTCATGAACTCCTGCTGGCACTTCTCGTCGTCTGCATATACAGCCAGCTTCTTAATGTGGGACAGATTTGTGATCCACTCATCACCGATCTTATCTGTTACCCAGTCAGCAAGCTGCGGGTTGCCGTGAAGCAGGAAACGTCTCTGTGTGATACCGTTTGTCTTGTTGTTGAACTTCTCCGGCATCATCTCATAGAAGTCTTTTAACTCCTGGTTCTTTAAGATTTCTGTATGAAGTCTTGCTACACCGTTTACAGAATGGCTGCCAACGATCGCAAGGTGAGCCATACGAACCTGACCGTCAAATACGATAGCCATCTTGCGGATCTTTTCCATGTTATCCGGATAAGCTTTCTTGATCTGATCGATGAAACGACGGTTGATCTCTTCTACGATCTGGTAGATACGCGGAAGGAGACGGGAGAACAGCTCGATCGGCCATTTCTCAAGAGCCTCGGACATGATTGTGTGGTTTGTGTACGCACATGTCTTTGTTGTAACTTCCCATGCCTCATCCCACTCAAGACCTTCTTCGTCAACCAGGATACGCATTAACTCTGCAACTGCTACGGACGGATGAGTATCGTTCAGCTGGAACGCTACCTTCTCGTGCAGTTTGCGGATATCGTCATGATTCTCTTTGTACTTTAAGATCGCTCTCTGTACACTTGCAGAGATAAAGAAGTACTGCTGTTTTAAGCGCAGTTCCTTACCTGCATAGTGGTTGTCGTTCGGATAAAGAACCTCAACCAGAGTCTTAGCAAGGTTTTCCTGCTCAACAGCCTTCTGGTAGTTACCCTTATCGAACTCATTTAAGTTGAATGTGTTGACCGGCTGTGCATCCCAGATTCTCAGGGAGTTTACCACGTTGTTGCCATAGCCAACGATCGGAATATCATACGGGATTGCCATAATGGACTGATGGCCCTTCTGTACGAAGTGATTCTTCTTGCCATCCCATACAGTCTCTACATAACCGCCGAACTTAACTTCTGTTGCATATTCTGCACGGCGGATCTCAAACGGATAACCGTCCTTTAACCACTCATCCGGAACTTCCTTCTGGAATCCGTCAACGATCTGCTGCTTGAACATACCGTAACGGTAGCGGATACCGCAGCCGTATGCCGGATAACCCAGTGTTGCCAGTGAATCCATAAAGCATGCTGCAAGACGGCCAAGACCGCCGTTTCCGAGTGCCGGGTCTCTCTCCTGATCCTCGATGGAGTTCAGGTCAAAACCAAGTTCCTTTAATGCCTCTGCGATATCTTTAATCTCGCAGATATTGATGATGTTGTTGCCAAGGAAACGTCCTGTTAAGAACTCCATGGACATATAGTAAACAACTTTTACATCCTCTTTATCGAATTCTTTCTGTGTTGCGATCCATCTGTCGATGATCAGGTCTTTCACTGCAAGAGATACAGCCTGGTATACCTGCTGCGGTGTTGCTTCATCGATGGTCTTACGGTATAAGCTCTTTACATTATACACGACGTCCTTCTTGAACTCTTCCTTGTTGATTCTGTAGTTCACGTCAAAGTCCTCCTGTTTTTGGTTGCAGGACCCCGCCGGCTTTTCCCGGCGGGATCAAAATCTTTTCATTCTTATTTTGTTACTTTGGCTACTCCAAGCACAACATCTTCGCCATTGATATTCCACTCTTTTGTATAACCCTTCATTTCTCCGAGGGTGATGCTGTCTGCCAGTACTTCTTCTTTTAACTGGTCTGCATATTTCTTGATAATATCAGCGATCTTTTCATTGTTGTCTACATATACGTAGATATGGTCCATAACCTCAAAATCAGCTTCTTTTCTCATTGTCTGGATCTTGCTGATGATCTCTCTGTAGAAGCCTTCTTCCAGCAGTTCCGGTGTCAGATTTGTATCCAGAACCACTGTGATCGTGTTGTCACCTTCAGAAACATAGCCCTCTGTCTGAGCCATGTCGATGAGCAGATCTTCTTTTGTCAGAACCACTTCTGCGTCACCAAAATTGAATGTGAGTGCACCCTTTTCATTTAATTCATCCATAGCTGCGTTGCCATCCAGCTCTGTGAGAGCTTTTTTGATGTTGCCCAGCTGCTTGCCGTACTTCGGTCCAACAGTCTTAAGCTGCGGCTTGAATGTGTAGGATGTGAATGCGCGAACATCGTCGGTAAATTCTACCGCTTTTACGTTCAGCTCATCCTCGATGATCTCCTGGTAGAACTCCGGCAGAGCCTGCGGAGCCTTTACGAACATCTTGCCGATCGGCTGACGGTTCTTGATATTGGCAGTGTTTCTTGCTGCACGGCCCATAACAACGATCTTCAGAACCTCATCCATCTTCTCTTCCAGCTCTTTGTCGATCATATTCTCGCAAACAACCGGGAAATCGCAGAGGTGAATACTCTCGATCGCATTCTCGTCGATGCTTCTTACCATATTCTGGTAAATTTCTTCCGTCATGAACGGTACCATCGGAGCTGCTGTCTTGGAAATCTCAACAAGTGCAGTGTAGAGAGTCATGTAAGCATTGATCTTATCCTGCTCCATGCCCTTTGCCCAGAAACGTTCACGGCTTCTTCTTACATACCAGTTGGACATATCATCTACGAAATCCTGAAGTGCTCTTGCTGCTTCCGGAATTCTGTAGTTCTCAAGTTCGTAATCCACTTCCTTGATCGTGGAGTTTAATTTAGATAAGAGCCACTTATCCATTACGGACAGTTTCTCATAATCCAGTTCGTACTTTGTAGCATCAAAGTTGTCGATGTTTGCATACAGTACGAAGAATGCATATGTGTTCCAGAGTGTTCCCATGAACTTTCTCTGGCCTTCCATAACGGCTTTGCCATGGAAACGGTTCGGCAGCCACGGAGCACTGTTGATATAGAAATACCAACGGATCGCGTCTGCACCGTATTTCTCCAATGCCTCAAACGGGTCAACGGCATTGCCCTTGGATTTACTCATCTTCTGGCCGTTTTCATCCTGAACATGACCTAATACGATAACGTTCTGGTACGGCGGTTCGTTGAATAACAGAGTGGATTCTGCAAGCAGGGAATAGAACCATCCACGTGTCTGGTCAACGGCCTCAGAGATAAACTGAGCCGGGAACTGCTGCTCAAATAACTCTTTATTCTCAAACGGATAGTGATGCTGAGCGAACGGCATCGCACCGGAGTCGAACCAGCAGTCGATAACTTCCGGTACACGGTGCATCTCTTTGCCGCATTCCGGACATGTGATCGTCACTTCGTCGATGAACGGACGGTGTAATTCCACGCCGCCTTCCGGATAATTGCTGCTCATGCTCTTTAATTCTTCACGGCTGCCGATGCAGTGCATATGTCCGCACTCACAGGTCCATACCGGAAGCGGTGTACCCCAGTAACGGTTTCTGGAAATACCCCAGTCCTGTACATTCTCTAACCAGTCGCCGAAACGTCCTTTACCGATGGATTCCGGGATCCAGTTGATCTTGTTGTTGTTTCTGATCAGGTCGTCTTTTACTGCTGTCATCTTGATGAACCAGGACTCACGCGCATAGTAAATGAGCGGAGTGTCACATCTCCAGCAGTGCGGGTAGCTGTGCTCGAATACCGGAGCTTCGAATAACAGTCCCTTTTCTTTCAGATCTTTTAAGATCATCGGGTCAGCTTTCTTACAGAATACGCCTGCGTACTCTGTCTCTTTTGTCATCTCACCCTTTGCATCTACCAGCTGTACGAACGGAAGGTCGTATCTGCGGCCTACCTGGGCATCGTCTTCACCGAATGCCGGAGCGATATGAACCACGCCGGTACCGTCTGTCAGTGTTACGTAATCCGCACATGTTACGTAGTATGCTTTCTTATTCTGCTTCTTGCAGATCTCAACTGCATAATCAAATAACGGCTCGTACTCCTTGTACTCCAGATCTTTACCTGTGTACTTTTCAAGTACTTCGTAAGCCGGTGTACCATTCTCTTTATCTGCCAGTTTGCCGAGAACGGTATCGCAAAGCGCCTCTGCCATGTAGTAAACCATGCCATCTGCTGCTTTTACTTTTACGTATGTTTCTTTCGGGTTTACACAAAGAGCAATGTTACTCGGCAGTGTCCACGGAGTTGTGGTCCATGCTAAGATATAAGCATCTTCGCCTTTTGCCTTAAAACGAACCACTACGGAACGTTCCTTAACATCCTTATAGCCCTGAGCTACCTCATGGCTGGACAGAGGTGTGCCGCAGCGCGGGCAGTACGGAACGATCTTGAAGCCCTTGTAAAGGAGTCCTTTGTTCCAGATTTCCTTCAATGCCCACCACTCAGACTCGATATAGTTGTCATGGTAAGTAACATACGGATCATCCATATCCGCCCAGAAACCAACGGTGCTGGAGAAATCCTCCCACATGCCTTTGTATTTCCAAACGCTTTCCTTACAGTAACCGATAAACGGTTCCAGACCATATTCCTCGATCTGCTCTTTGCCATCGAGACCTAACATCTTCTCAACTTCCAGCTCTACCGGAAGACCGTGGGTGTCCCAACCGGCCTTACGCGGAACCATATAGCCCTTCATTGTACGGTATCTCGGGATCATATCCTTGATAACACGGGTAAGAACGTGGCCGATATGCGGCTTTCCGTTTGCAGTTGGCGGACCATCGTAGAACACATACGGTTTGCCTTTTCTTCTGCTATCAATGCTCTTTTCAAAGATCTTCTGGTCTTTCCAGAATTTTTCAATCTGCTTTTCTCTGTCCACAAAGTTTAAGTCTGTTGACACTTTCTGATACATGATACATTTCCTCCAATCTTATAAAAAACGCCCTGTTGTAAAGCAACAGGACGAATAAAGACTCGTTATACCACCTATTTACTGCATACCAATATATGAGTTCCTGTTAACGGTGGAAAGCCGGGCAAACTTACTGCTGCAACTCTGTGAAATTCATCACAATCATCACATTTCAGCCGCCAGCTCGGGAGTGATTTTCCATCTGCATCCGGCACCGGGCTTTCACCATCCCCGGCTCGCTTTGGCTTTCATACAGACTTACTGTCTCCGTCGTTGCTTTTAAAATAATTTCAGCGATACCATTATATAGAGGAAACCGCATAAAGTCAAGGTTTTTCCAGTTTTGTTAAAAAGTTAACGTTAAATTTGCGTTTTTTCCGATGTATGTTATAATGCACATAAGAAAATTTAAGGAGAGAGTGTTATGACTTCACGCAATCTTACACAGCTGACAGACTTTTACCAGCTGACAATGATGCAGGGTTACTTCTTCGCCAAAGATGTTAATGAAACCGTAATCTTTGACGCTTTCTACCGCAGCAACCCTGACGACAACGGTTATGCGATCGCAGCCGGTCTGGAACAGGTAATCGAATATATTAAAAACCTTCATTTTACAACAGAAGATATTGAGTATCTTCGCGGAACCGGCTATTTCCGCGAGGAGTTCCTGGAGTACCTGGCTACCTTCCGCTTTACCGGAGATATCTACGCACTTCCGGAAGGAACTGTTATGTTCCCAAGAGAGCCGTTCTTAAAAGTAATCGCTCCGATCATGGAAGCACAGCTGATCGAAACAGCAATGCTGAACATCATCAACCATCAGTCCCTGATCGCTACAAAAGCAAGCCGTGTTGTTCACGCTGCCCGCGGTGACGGAATCATGGAGTTCGGTCTTCGCCGTGCACAGGGTCCGGATGCCGGAATCTACGGTGCAAGAGCTGCTATGATCGCAGGCTGTGTCGGCACTTCCAATATTCTTGCCGGCAAGATGTTTGGCGTACCGATCCTCGGCACCCACGCACACAGCTGGATTATGAGCTTCCCGGACGAGCTGACTGCATTCCGTACTTACGCAGAGCTGTATCCGGATGCTTGTATCCTTCTGGTAGATACTTATGATACATTAAAATCCGGTATTCCGCATGCGATCCAGGTATTCAAAGAGATGCGTGAAAAAGGAATCAAATCCAAGCGCTACGGAATCCGTCTTGACAGCGGTGACCTTGCTTACCTTTCCAAGAAAGCAAAAGAAATGCTGGATGCAGAAGGTTTCACAGATGCCGTGATCTCCGCTTCCAACGATCTGGACGAGTTCCTGATCCAGTCCCTGAAGAACCAGGGTGCAACGATCAACTCCTGGGGTGTCGGTACTGCTATGATCACTTCCAAGAACTGTCCGGCATTCGGCGGTGTTTATAAACTGGCTGCTATCAAAGATAAGAATACCGGCGAATATATCCCGAAGATCAAGCTTTCCGAGAATGAGGAAAAGATCACAAACCCGGGTAACAAGACCATCTACCGTATTTACGGCAAAGATACCCATAAGATCATTGCTGACCTGATCTGTCTTGCAGATGAAACATTTGATGAGAACAAATCTCTCCTGCTCTTCGATCCGGTTGCAACCTGGAAGAAAACCATGCTGGCTCCTGGCACATACACCATGCGCGAGCTTCTGGTTCCTGTATTCAAAAATGGTGAATGCGTTTACGAATCTCCGTCTGTTATGGAAATCCGTGCATACTGCCAGCAGGAGAAAGACTCCTTATGGGAGGAGACAAGACGTCTCAGATATCCGCACGAAGTGCATGTGGACCTTTCCGATGCGCTCTGGAATATGAAGCATCAGCTTCTGGATTCCATCTCCACCAAGATCGTTTCCGAACAGTAAATAAATCCAACTGTCCGGCGGTTATTCGCTGCCGGGCAGATTCTATCATTGAGGTAAAATACATGAGTGCAACAGATATTGCAAAATCCGTAGATGTGGATCTGAACACCATCCGTGAGCAGGCCACAGCTATCGCAGAAGAACTGATTCAGACTGCCAATATGAAACCGGGCCAGATCCTGGTGGTTGGCTGCTCCTCCAGCGAAGTAGCAGCTCACAAAATTGGCTGTTACTCCAGCAAAGAAGTGGGCGAGACTCTTTTCAATGCTATCCACGCGGTAACCGAAAAATACGGTCTCTACCTGGCATCCCAGTGCTGTGAACATTTAAACCGTGCACTGATCATCGAGGAAGAAGCCGCAGAGAAATACGGTCTCGAGATGGTAAACGTAAAGCCGCAGTTAAAAGCCGGCGGTTCCTTCTCCACCGCTACCTGGAACGGTCTCAAATCTCCGTGTGCCGTTGAAAAGATCCAGGCCCACGCAGGTATTGACATCGGCGACACTCTGATCGGTATGCATCTCCGCTCCGTGGCTGTCCCGGTCCGCACCCAGTTAAAAGAAATCGGCTCTGCCCATGTGGTATGTGCAAGAACCAGATTGAAATTTGTGGGCGGTGAGAGAGCAATCTATCAGTAGGATTGATATTTCATTCGGTGATGTAAGTTTTATCATTTCATTTAATAATTAGATTATAAAGTAAATGCAGTATTTTCAAACATGCTTCGTTTTCGGATTTTGTCCGTGCTAATCGTTTGAAGAATACTGCATTTATTTTTATAACTCAC
>JAFSFU010000126.1 GCA_017435025.1 Lachnospiraceae bacterium
ATGCGCAGCGCACCCTCACCGTAATCCCTTGCATGATTGATACCAATGTTCTGTACGTTGATACCGCGTGAGGCAAGAATCGCAGAGAGGATCGCAATGGAACCCGGTTCGTCGATCACATCGACGGAGAAGGAATGATCCGGGATCACCGGTCCGCGGTTTCGGCTTGAGAAGGAATCGCGGTATTTGCCGGATTCTTCAAACAGCCGATAAATGGCAGAACCGTTATGTTCATTCAGATCATTGTAGATGGATTCCAAAGAGTCAATATATCTTCGCATTAGAATCTTCAGATTATCTGTATTGGTCATGCAGATCTGCTCCCACATGACAGGGGAAGAAGATGCAATTCTTGTAATATCCTTGAAACCGCCGGCAGCAATCTGTTTCATAATCTCTGATTCGCTGTCGTTATCTTTGACCAGCTTTACAAGACTGGACGCAATCAGGTGTGGGAGATGGCTGATTGCAGCGACAGAGAAATCATGTTCTTCATAGTTTAAGATTAATGGGAGAGCGCGAAGCGACAAAACAATCTGTCTCATGCGCTCAATCTGTTCCGGAGTGTTCTTTGAAGTTGGACTTATTATATAGTAGGCATTTTCCAAAAGGTGATCGGTGGAGTTTTCATATCCGGTTTTTTCAGAGCCGGCCATGGGATGTCCTCCGACGAATAAGTGTTCCATATCCATATCTTTTACAAGTTTATGAATATTTGTTTTGGTACTGCCGACATCTGTGAGGATCGCTCCCGGTTTTAGGAACGGACGAACCTGCTCGAGATAGGAGGCATTGTATTCGACCGGCGTGCAGAGAAAAATCACATCGCATTCCATAAGTCGTTCATCAACACGATCCAGAACTTCATCAATGGTACCATCCGACATAGCTTGTTCCAATTTGGGTCTTGTTCTCATATAAGCCATGATTTTTACATTCTGATCGGCTCGTTTTAATCCGCGGGCGATGGAACCTCCGATGAGACCCAGCCCGATAAATCCGTAAGTGGTTGTATGCATAGATTTTCCCTCCTAAACTTAAATTTTATAGCAGGAAGGATATGTTGTCAACACGTTAATGTAATAAAGGTATAACATGGCGATAAAAATATTTGTGCAAATTGCACATTTTGCTTGTTTTTTTATAACGTTTTTGGTAGAATGTTTTCATGGGTAAATAAATGGGAAGAATGTTCCTTTTCTCATATGTTTATAGATGGATTTTTTCGATAAGAGGTCGGGAGGGTTCATTAAAAATACCGCACGGGAGGATTATTAATTATGAACGTTTATGGAACAAAGAATATCCGCAATGTCG
This sequence comes from Lachnospiraceae bacterium, assembly GCA_017435025.1. The sequence continues at coordinate 1,318 of JAFSFU010000126.1, forward strand.
TACTGTTAGGTCATGGTGGCGCAGGTAAGACAACAGTTGCTGAGGCTCTGGCATATGTAACTGGTGTTACAAAGAGAATGGGTAAAGTTGCTGACGGTAACACAATCAGCGATTACGATAAAGAGGAAATCAAGAGACAGTTCTCCATTTCTACAACAATGGTTCCGATCGAGTATGCAGGCGCAGAAGGCAATATCAAGATCAACCTGTTAGATACACCGGGTTACTTCGATTTCGTTGGTGAAGTTGAAGAGGCAGTTAGCGTTGCAGATGCAGCGATCATCGTTGTGAACTGTAAAGCAGGTATCGAAGTTGGTACAGAAAAAGCTTGGGAGCTTTGTGAGAAATACAGACTTCCGAGAATCATCTTCGCTACAAATATGGATGATGACCACGCTTCCTACAGAGAGCTTATCTTAAAGCTTGAGAGAAGATTTGGTAGAAAGATCGCTCCGTTCCAGGTTCCGATCCGTGAAAACGAGAAATTCGTTGGTTTCGTTAACGCTGTTAAGATGGAAGGCCGTCGTTTCACAAATATGTCTGAGTACGAGGCATGTGAGATTCCGGAGTACACACAGAAGAACTTAAGTATCGCACGTGACGCTTTAATGGAAGCGGTTGCTGAGACAAGTGAAGAGTATATGGAGCGTTACTTCTCCGGTGATGAGTTCACTCAGGACGAAATCTATACAGCTGTTCAGACACACGTATCCGAGTGCAATATCGTTCCGGTTATGATGGGTTCCGGTATCAACTGCCAGGGCTTCAATGCTCTCTTAAATGCAATTGACCGTTATTTCCCGTCTCCGGATTACTCCGAGTGTGTTGGTGTTGATAACTCCACAGGTGAGCGTTTCACAGCAAAATACAATGATGAAGTTTCCCTGTCTGCAAAAGTATTTAAGACAATCGTTGACCCGTTCATCGGTAAATACTCCTTAATGAAGGTTTGCACAGGTACATTAAAAGCTGATTCTACAATTTACAACGTAAATAAAGAGACAGAAGAAAAAGTTGCTAAGTTATACGTATTAAGAGGTAAGGATGCGATCGAAGTTCCGGAACTGAAAGCCGGTGATATCGGCGCAGTTGCAAAACTGAATGTTACAGCTACTGGCGATACAATCGCAGTTCGTAACGCTCCGATCCAGTATCCGATGCCGGAAATCTCCACACCGTATACATATATGGCATACGCAGCTAAGACAAAGGGCGACGAGGATAAGATTTCCAGTGCTCTTGCAAGAATGTGCGAAGAAGATCTTACATTAAAGACTGTTGTTGACGCAGAGAACCGTCAGACATTACTCTACGGTATCGGTGATCAGCATCTCGAAGTTGTTGTTAGCAAATTAGCATCAAGATATAAAGTTGAGATCGAACTTTCCAAGCCGAAATTCGCTTTCCGTGAGACAATCCGTAAGAAAGTAGAAGCAGCAGGAAGACACAAAAAGCAGTCTGGTGGCCACGGTCAGTTTGGTGACGTTAAGATGTCCTTTGAGCCGTCCGGTGATCTTGAGACTCCGTACGTATTCGAAGAGAAGGTATTCGGTGGTGCAGTTCCGAAGAACTACTTCCCGGCAGTTGAGAAGGGTGTTCAGGAATGCTGCTTAAAGGGACCGTTAGCTGGTTATCCGGTAGTTGGTATCAAGGCTACATTATTAGACGGTTCTTACCATCCGGTAGACTCCTCTGAAATGGCATTCAAGATGGCTTCCTCTATCGCGTTTAAAGAAGGCATTATGAAGGCTACTCCGGTTCTCTTAGAGCCGATCGCTTCTGTAAGTGTTATCGTTCCGGATAAGTTCACAGGCGACGTTATGGGTGACCTGAATAAGAGAAGAGGTCGTGTACTTGGTATGAACTCCATCCACGGCGGAAAACAGGAAATCGTTGCTGACGTTCCGATGTCTGAAATGTTCGGTTACAACACAGATCTTCGTTCCATGACTGGCGGTATCGGTGAGTTCTCCTACGAGTTCAGCCGTTACGAGCAGGCTCCGGGCGATGTTCAGAAGAAGGAAGTTGAAGCTAGAGCAAACGCTGATGCTGAATAAGTCGTTTGATATTGTATTATAAATGAATAAAATCTGAACAAATTGGAAACAATGGTTCAAAATTGTGCCGGCTTCCCGTAAGGGGAGCCGGTTTTTTGAATAATAACATCTCTTTGAGTGAATAATTATAATTATTTGAAAATTCCCAATTTACAAAATACAATAATTGTTGTATAATTCTATTGTTAGAACAAGATAAGCAAAGGGGGTTCTTTTTATGAGCAACATTGAACAGGTTCAACAGGTTTCTAACCAACCAATTTTATGGCTGTTATGTGGACTTACTGTATTTGTATCTGCTCTTCAGGCAGTGCTGTATATGAAACAGAGTAGTAAGATGGCAAAACAGGCCAATATCGATCCGGCAATTCCGAAACAGGCGTTCCGTATTGGTTTAATCTCTGCGATCGGTCCGGCGTTAGGCGTATTTATCGTTATGATCGGTCTTATGGCATCCATCGGTGGTCCTATGGCTTGGATGCGTCTTTCTATCATCGGTGCAGCTGCAACTGAGCTTTCTGCTGCAACAATCGGTGCAAATGCATGTGGCGTTGAACTGGGTTCTGAGCAGTATACAATTATCTGCCTTGCAGTATCCTGGTTTACAATGGCTCTGAACGGTGCCGGCTGGCTTGTATTTACAAGCGTGGCAACACCGTCCCTTGAAACTCTTAGAAATAAGATTTCCGGCGGCGATATGAGATGGCTTGCAGTTCTTAGCGGTGCATGTTCTCTCGGTATCTTCGGTTACCTGAACTCCGGTGAAATCTTAAAGGGTATTGGTAATACACTGGCAGTAGTTGTTGGTGCGATTTCCATGGTTACAATCACAAAGACAGTATGTAAGAAATATCCGAAGTTAATGGAGTATTCTCTTGGTATTGCAATGATCATTGGTATGGCTGTAGCAGTTTGCTATGAGCAGTTAATGCTGTAGGGAAGGAGGAAAGATTATGAACGAAAAAGAATTAATGAATCAGTGGAAAAAAGATAGTATTAAGATCGGTTCTCCTACCAACCTGTTAGCAGCGATCACCGCGTTTGTTCCGGTAATCTGGCTGTGTACAACTTATGATTGCTGGCCGCCGATGAGCCTTGTACTTACTGCATGGGGTATGGTTGCAGCATCCTTTGGTGCATTCTATTTCGTAGAGCCGATTTCCTATTATGCAGCGCTTGGTATGTCCGGTACATATTTAAGCTTCCTCTCCGGTAACATTGGTAACATGCGTGTACCGTGTGCAGCTCTTGCACTTGATGTTACAAAGTCTGAAACAGGTACAATCCAGGCTGAGATCGTTTCCACAATGGCAATTTGTGGTTCCATCATCACAAACCTGATCGGTACAACATCTGCAGTTATCGTTGGTAGTGCAGTGCTTGCTGTTCTTCCGGATTTCCTTGTATCCGGTCTTACAAAGTATGCGAGCTCCGCAATCTTCGGTGCAACTTTCGGTAACTTTGCAGTTAAATATCCGAAACTGGCAGTATTTGCACTTGCAATCCCGGTTGTTCTCAAGATGTTCACAACTCTTCCGGCAGCTGTTGTTATTGCGGCTTCTGTATTCGGTACACTTGGTATCTCCAGGGTATTATACAAGAAGGGTATGCTGTAAGTTTCAATTGAATGAAAACTGACTTTAGAGGCCAGGGCATAGGCCCTGGCCTGTCATTATGAAGCAAAAATAGATTCAGGAAAGGATGGTATTTTTTATGTGGGAGAAATGTAAAGAATTACAGAATGAACTGGTTGCTATGAGAAGAGATCTTCATAAGATTCCGGAGTTTGGCTGGGATCTTCCGAAGACAAAAGCGTATGTAACAGGAAAACTCAATGAGTGGGGAATCCCGTATGTAGAGAATAAGTCTGACAGCGGTCTTGTAGCTACGATCAAAGGCGGAAAAGACGGTAAGACACTGGCTCTTCGTGCAGATATGGATGCTCTTCTTATCAAAGAGGCAAATGATGTTGACTATATCTCTGAACATGATGGTTTAATGCATGCATGTGGACATGATACTCATATGACAATGCTCCTCGGTGCAGCAAAGGTATTAAACGAGAATAAGGCGGATATTGCAGGTACGATCAAATTAATTTTCCAGACAGATGAAGAGAATGCAAGAGGCGCAGAGCGCTCCATCGCAGAGGGCTGCCTGGAAGGCGTTGACGCGATCTTCGGTACACACATCGGAACCATCATCTCTCCTGAGATTCCGTCTGGTACTGTGATCTGTACACCGGGTTGCTGTATGGCATCCTACGATAAATTTGTAATCAAAGTAAAAGGCTATGGCTGTCACGGTTCCACACCGGAGAAAGGTGTTGACCCGATCAACATCGGTGCTCATATCGTGATCAACCTTCAGGAAGTGATCGC
>JAFSFU010000127.1 GCA_017435025.1 Lachnospiraceae bacterium
AAATTTTTGAAGCAGTAAGAGGTTTTGCACCGGAGTATAAAATCGAAGATGTTTTAGGTCTCTGGTTGGAATCCAGAGAAAATTAAATTGACTAAGGAGCTGTATTTGGGACGAAGAAGGGGATTTGATATGAAAGTAGAAAACGAAAAAATATTTGGTATCATAATGTGCATGTTTGCCGCACTTCTTGCGTCTATGAGAATCATTGCCGCCCCTGCCGCACTGGTCTGGGAGATGACTGGATTGGAAGTCAGTTCAAGTCTATCCAATACTGCTTTACGTTGTCTGCTCCCGGCTGTTACAAGTGGGGTGTTGCTTTTGACTATTTCTGGAAAATTGGAATTCTGGTTTAGCAATCTGCTATGCCTTGGCTCGGTTTTTCTATATGCAATGCTCCATGTGATTTTTGCACCGATGGTGATGGCTGTGATGAATTCTGAATCGTATGCGATCAGTTTAGCCTCATTTTGGCCATATTTTCTGGAAGCTGGTATGTATTATGTATTCCCAGTATATTTTATCATGTTGCTATTTTATGGAGTATCCTGTAAAAAGCGAATTGTCTCAGCAGTTGCAGCAATATGGAGCTTGGGTCATGGGATATTATTGCCATTGTTGCCACTTCTTTATGATGTGCTGGGAGAGTTTGGAACCGCAAGTGGCACTGGTTTCATGGATCGAGAATTTCTGCGTAATTTATTGGCAGTATTAGCGGCCTTAGCATTGATTGTTTTATCTTTTAGAGATTTGAAACATTTATAGCCGCCGGTAAATTGATTTTTCAGCAAATGCCGTTAATATTATATATAAAAAAATCCCATACAAATCTCAAAATTCAGTTAGACTAGGGTAGTCACTGCTTTTGAGAGGTATGGGATTTTTGTATGATATGCTTGCTGGCATTTACTCAGCTTTAATCTCTTTCCAAAGCGCACTGTACAGATCGTCCGCTTCTGTTCCGAGATATTGGTATACTTCACAGTCCTCCAGAATTTCATCATCCGGGAATACGGACTTATTGTTCTGGGTTTCTTCATCCAGCATTTCAAATGCGCCGGCATTCGGAGTCGCGTAGGTGATATATTCGAAGTTCTTTAACGCGATATCCGGACGACAAAGGAAGTCGATCCATTTCTCTGCGTTTTCTTTATTTCTTGCATTGTACGGGATTACCCAGGAGTCGATCCAAACGTTGGAACCTTCTTCCGGAATCACGTATTCCAGTTCATATTCCAGTTCAAGCAGTTCTGCCTCCTCCTGCAGGTACAGGAGTTCGCCAGAGTAGATGACGCCGACAGCGGCTTCTGCATTGAGCATCTTATCACGAACCTGATCCACAACATAGGCCTGAACCAGCGGTTTCTGAGCCAGAAGCAATTCTTTCGCTTCGTTTAGTTCTGTCTGATCGGTGGAATTTAAGGAGTGTCCGTTCATCTTTAATGCCACCATAAGAGCGTCACGGACACTGTCCTGCATAAGGATCTCACCTTTTAATGCCGGGTCCCAAAGATCGGACCAGCTGGTCGGCGGCTCCACGCCAAGAGCTTCCAGACGCTGTACATTATAGAGAATACCAACAGTTCCCCATGTGTAAGGAACGGAATATTCGTTCTGCGGGTCGAAACTTTTGGATTTCTCCAGATATGTTTCGTCGATGTACTGAAGATTCGGGATATTCTCGAAGTTCAGTTCCTGAAGCAGTTCGTTCTCCGCCATCTTCTGGATCGTATAGTCGGACGGACAGACAACGTCGTACTGAACCGCACCGGCTTCGATAATCGGGTACATCTCTTCATTGGTCTCGAACATATCGTAAGTAACATGAATACCGGTTTCTTCTTCAAACTGTTCCACAACGGATTCGTCGATATACTCACCCCAGTTGTAAACATACAGCTCATCGGAATGACTGTTGTCGAAATGCAGGAAAGTAGTATAGCTGACAACGCTGACGATGATAAAAGAAGTTGCAACGAGGGCAGCTTTGTAAAGTTTCGGTCCCCATGTGTTCGGTTTCTTTCCGGCAGCAATAGCGGCAGCGGCTTTGGCTTCCATCTGAGACTTGCTCGGAGCAAAGTTTGTGATAAGAAGCAGCGCCAGTACGGTTACAAAGATCACGGTGGACAGCGCGTACATGGACGGCTTGATACCACGTCGAACTTCACTGTAGATCAAAGTGGACAGAGTATTGATACCCGCTCCCTTTGTGAAGTGGGTGATAATAAAGTCATCCAGAGACATGGTGAACGCCATCAGGAAACCGGAGAGAACACCCGGCAAAATATCCGGGAATACCACTTTAAAGAACGCTTCGATCGGTCCGGCACCAAGGTCCAGAGCCGCTTCGTACGTGTATTTGCTGGTCTGTTTCAGTTTCGGCAGCACACTGGTCATAACATAAGGTACGTTGAATGTAATGTGCGCGAAGAGAATCGTCTTAAATCCGAGAGAAACACCGAAGGCAACGAACATCAGCATCAGAGAGATACCGGTTACGATATCGGAGTTTAACATCGGGATATTGTTGATTCCCATAAAAATTGTTTTCGGAGCCTTTTTCATACTGCTGATGCCGATCGCAGCCGCTGTACCGAGGATCGTAGCGATCAGGGCAGACAGGAATGCAATGATCAGCGTATTGTAGAGGGCCTCCATAATTACCGGGCTCTGGAACATTTCCCGGTACCACTGGGTGGTGAAACCGCCCCACTGGGATCTGGATTTTGAACTGTTAAAGGACAGCACCATCATTACAGCGATCGGTGCATAAAGGAAGATCAGCACAAATACCAGATAAAAATTCTGAAAAAAACGTTTTAACTTGTTCATTTAGAATGCTGTCCCCTCCCCATCACTATCGTATTTGGCGATCAGGGTCATACTGATCAGGATAAAGATCATCAGCACGATGGACAGGCCGGCACCCAGATTCCAGTTGCTTCCCTTTGTGAATTCCTGCTCGATAACGTTACCGATAAGAAGGATCTTGCCGCCGCCGAGAAGGTTGGAAATAACGAATGTGGTAAGAGCCGGTACGAATACCATAGTAATGCCGCTGATAATACCCGGGACACTGAGCGGAAGCAGAATCTTCGAGAAAACCTGGAAGGAATCTGCGCCCAGATCTCTGGCTGCATTGATCACGTTGTTGTCAATCTTTGCCAGCACATTATAAATTGGCAGGATCATAAACGGCAGATAGTTGTAAACCATACCTAAGATGATCGCCGCCGGAGTATTGATAATATTTAAGTTCGGCAGATGAAGAAGATTGAGGATGGAGTTGATGACACCATTTTTCTCCAACAGAGTCTGCCACGCCATGGTTCTCAGAAGGAAGTTCATCCACATCGGAAGAATAAAAATGAAAACCACGAAACTGCCGGTACCGATATTGCGGGTACGAAGGATCATTGCCAACGGATAAGCAATCAGAAGGCAGATGATCGTGCTGACGATAGAATAGGCGAGGGAAAGCAGCAGGGCTTTCATATGGTCCTCGGCCATGATCGCCATAACATTTGCAAACGTAAAAGTACCGCTTCGGTCTGTAAGACCGTAATAAAAGACCATCAAAAGCGGGATTATTGTGAATCCCACCATCCATATGATATATGGAAAGGCTAAAATCTGTTTTGCGTTTTTATTCATTGACTCCTACGGCCTCCTCGTCCTCAGATGTCGGTTTGTTCATGATCTGGATATCAAAAGGATCCACATGAATACCGACTTTCTTGCCGACAGGGAACATATCCGTACTGTGGACGAGCCATTCAAAGCCGTCCGGGGTCGTGACTTCCATTTCGTAATGTACACCTTTAAAGATCAGGTGTGTGACAACGCCTTCCAGAGTTCCTTTTTCCGGCTCTACAAGGTCGATGTCTTCCGGACGAATAACTACGTCAACCGGCTTGTTCTTTCCGAAACCTTTATCGACGCAGGCAAACTTTGCACCGAAGATTTCAACCAGCTCATCGCGGATCATAATGCCCGGTACAATATTACTTTCACCGATGAAATCGGCTACGAAAGCATTTTCCGGCTCATTATAGATCTGTTCCGGAGTACCCATCTGCTGGATATAGCCCTTATTCATAACGACGATCGTATCGGACATGGTGAGGGCCTCTTCCTGGTCGTGGGTAACATAAATAAAGGTAATTCCGAGCTCGTTTTTCAGGCGGATCAGTTCGTACTGCATGTCCTGTCTGAGCTTGAGGTCCAGAGCGCCCAGCGGTTCGTCCAGAAGCAGAAGCTTCGGCTCGTTTACGATGGCTCTGGCGATGGCGATACGCTGCTGCTGACCGCCGCTTAAAAGTTCCACGCTGCGGTTTTCATATCCATCAAGATTTACCAGTTTCAGTGCATATTTGATTTTATCATTAATGTAATCTTTTGACTTTCCCTTAATCTTGAGGCCGAAAGCAATGTTCTCTGCGATCGTCATATGCGTAAAGAGTGCATATTTTTGGAACACAGTATTGAGCTGCCGCTTATTAGGCGGCATGCGCGTTATGTCC
>JAFSFU010000128.1 GCA_017435025.1 Lachnospiraceae bacterium
GAACCAAACAAGCCTCTTCTTCTCCCATTGGATTTTGATGTTTCTTTCTCAACTCATATGTATCCAGAATCTGATGCTGTGCCAGTGCATTTCCCACAAGCACCACCGGACCGCGCCGCATCGTGGCGGTCAGCAAACTGTCTTCATTGCGGCTCTTTCCGACACCTTTTGCCGTATCTGCCGCGATTACAGAGAAATTCAGTCCTTTTCCAAGTCGAATAAATACCTCCACCCGTCCGATTGTTTCCTCTGATGCTTCTTGGATGCTGCGGTAAAGTCCATCCAATACAACTACGATCGGTGAGAACTTCACTGCCTGGTTCTTTTTCCAAAGTCCCTGACGTCTCTGTAATTCCATACGAAGAATCGGAATAATCTCATCCAATGCATTTGCATCCGTAAGAATTTTATCCTTTCCGATCACATCTTGAAACTCTTCCGGACGGGTGCTGTATACATACACACTTGCATCGGTGAACTTCTCTGTCTGACGGATCAGGCTGCGAAGCATATCGGTCGTAACCTTCACGCCGGCCTCCGCATCTTCCACAGAGACATTGCCGTCACTGATCAGTAAACTCTGATTCTCTTCTAGACTTACGCGAACGTTTTCTCCATCATCCAGATTCATACCGAGAAGATACGGTTCACCGTCCATATCATCAAAATTCAGCACCTCCGGCAGCTTTACGATTCCCTGCGGACGAACTCCCGTCCACACTTTGCTCATCCGCGCGGCAGTTGCTCGTAACTGCACCGTTCTCTGACTGTCGGTAGCATCCGGGTAAGCAATCGCCGTCTGGAACAACAGTGTACCTTTCTTTCCGCGTACATAACCGCGACCCATTTCTTCACCAATCGTCTGGCCAACTTCTAACCGGCCGACAATTTCATTATAATTGCCCTTATCCGGCAGCCGCAGTGCAATCTTATCACTGATATTTTGTACCAACTGGTAGTTGAGATTGGACATACCCATAAAGGAGCAGACCAAATACAGCCCATACGCCGCACCGTCTCGCGCCACCAGGTTGATCGTTTCAGCAAATTCCGAATATGCCATATCCTTCTGATTAAAATCATCCACAACCAGAATCATCGTCGGAAGAATCTGATCGGTCGATTCTGCATACGCCTGCGGAGAACCGGCACCGATCTGGCGGAACATTTTCTTTCTTCGTGCCAGTTCCTCTTTGAACATGGACACAATCTTATTCATCACATCAGGCTCATCGTATCCACCGGCCACACCCACATGCGGGAAAGTCTCGATGGAACGAAGTCCAAATGCCTTCATATCGATCAAATACAGCTGTACTTCTTCCGGGGTATACCGGTTGCAGAGCGATACGATCATCGTCTGTAAAAATGTTGTCTTACCGGACTGCGGCATACCATAAACAGCCATATTACCCTGTTTCCAGAAATCATGGGTCAGATCATACTGGCGCTGATGTGCCGGATCATCCACAAGTCCAAGCACAGCTTTCGGTCCCTTGGTAAGCTCTTTCGAAACCCACATACCGGAATTGTCCCATGCGTCTCCCTGTGTATCCAAGGAGAACACATCCAGTTTCTCATCCAGCTCCTTCTGCCAAAGCTGTTTTGCACCCGGAATTCGCTTTTGCCTGCAATATTCACAAATTTTCTTTACAAGCACGGTAATCTCTTCCGGGCCGCTTTCCTTTCGTTTTACAGTGACCTGACCTTCCAGGCGTTCTCCGTTTAATCCCACAGCATAAACGTGGCAATCGTCTTCCGGACGCTTCTCCTTCTCTTTCCGGTACACTTTTCCGCCAAAGAAGGATTGAATCAATTCATAATTCTCTTTTGATTTTACGTAGGCGCGTCCCGGTAAACGAAGCAGACTTGCATCGGCTGTGCCGAGAAGTTCTTTGCTGTCTGAATCAGATTTTACTCTCAGGCACCAGCGGAACTCTGCATTGTTTCGCATCTGATCCGTTACCACACCGGACGGAGACTGGGTCATCAGGACGACAAAGATTCCGAGAGATCGTCCAGTCTGATACAAGTGCTCCAGCGGTTTTGTGAAGTCCGGGAACCGCTTTTTCAGTTCCGCAAACTCATCCACGATCAAAATAATATACGGAAGTTCCGGCATAGACCGGTCATATCTGCGTTTCTTCTTATATTGAATAATATCTTTACATTCGTATTCCGCAAAAAGTCGCTGGCGATGATCCAGTTCACTTTCCATCGCCGAGAAACTTCTTGCCACGTCTTTATCTAGGTTGGAAATAGAACCGGCAAGATGGGGAAGATCACTAAACGGCTGCAGCAGACTTTCGCCTTTAAAGTCAATCAAAACAAAATTCACTTCACTTGGCGGGAACTGCAGCGCCATAGATGCGATCCAAGCTTTTGCCATCTCAGATTTACCACTGCCGGTACCTCCGGCAACCAATCCATGAGGGCCGTCTACTTTTTCATGAATATTAAAATAGAACAGGCTTCCATCCGCTTTCACACCGATCGGAACCGCCAAGGATGTTTCCGTGGCCGTATTCTCCCAAAACTCACCCAGATCCAGCTGTTCAATATCACGGATCTTCAGACCCTCAAATAAACCGATACTGGTCGGAAGATTCTGCTTTTTGCCTGTTCCTCCCATCAAACGGATCGGAGCCATCTTACGGGCAAATCGCTCCAACTCCCCATCCGGTATCAAGCACTCTGTAGTGAGCAAGGTCTGTTTTCCGCTCTGAGTTGTAAGGTGCACAGTCATTTGATCCGGGCTTCCACCAATCTCAACCACATTTTTTACACTATGCGGGAAATCTGAAGCGGATTGTCCAAGGAAAATACCGCTGATACCCAATTCCGGCTGATTTTCCATCAATGCAGAACCAATTTCTGAGTGATTCAATGCACTGGGATCTGCAACGATAAATACATAATGCGGCAGTTTCGCCATCTGCTGGCCAAAACTCCACTGATTTTTAC
>JAFSFU010000129.1 GCA_017435025.1 Lachnospiraceae bacterium
TTCTTCATGCTCCAGAAGCATACCGACCACTGAGGACTCCGGCGCATACGTTGATACCTTCGGTACGATCGCCAGATACCCAGGATCCGACATCATATTCTCAGTAAATCCGGGGCCATCCTGGTTGTGAACTTCCAGGATGCGCTGCTGAATCGCCGGGTCAGCCTTTGCCGCTGCATATACAGCCAGGTTTCCACCTTTGGAATGTCCCACAAGGCGCATCGGCAGTAAGGTACGGATCGCAAATTCATTCACGTAACGAAGCGCTTCCTGCTGTGCCGGCACAAATTCCTGAAAGGCCATATTGAAGTCTTCTTTCCATCCAACCAGCGACCGGTCGGTTCCGCGAAATGCCAGTACCGCCGTTCCATCGCCGAGATAATAGGTCACTGCTGCAAACTGTGTCTCCTTCTCCGGAACAAAGATATTCCGGTAGAAGGCCATGCGAACCTGACCAAAGCGTTCCGTGTTGGCCGCCGCCTCCAAAAGCTCTACATCTTTTTTCACACGTACACGCTTCTCCCGGTCCGGCAGCGCCAGAAATTTTTCTGCGGCATATTTCAAGGTAATCTGCCCGCCTGCCATCCAAGGCACAATGCCGTCGTAACTGATATATGAAAGGGTTGAAAAGATTAAAAGGTCCACCGGATTCGGTTCCACTTTCTCGAAGGAAAGATCGCCTCTCCATTCCAAATAATCAAACATATCATACATATGTGTTTATTCGTCACCACCTACATGATATTTTAAAATACGATACAGTTTATTATATGTCTTCTCCGCTTCTTCATCCACAGTAATATCAATTGCCTTCATGGAATCATAAATTCCGCTTAAGTTTCCGATCAAAGTCAGGACCGGCACAGGTTCCATCTCAATTTCCGGCAGTCTTTCCAGGCACTGGTCCATCACTGTGTAAAACTGATCCATCAGTTTCAGACAGATACCGGTTTTCTCGATCTGCAGCTCTGCAAAGGCATGAAGCGGATTCTCCACTTCCTCAATGCGAACTGCAAGGGAACCCATCTCACCCTGCGCATCCACATACGCATAGTCGCGATGAACACAGAAGAACGGACCGTTGCCGTTTTCGTCCATCATCTGATCCAGCATAAGTGCATTGGTCATTCCCGCATGGCGCGCAACTAACATCTTCATTGCACTGTATGCCTGCGCATACTCTTCAAATTCCGCATGACCTAAATTTCCGCCGTTCTGAATATACATGACATAGTTCATATGAAAAATCTCCTTATTATCTCTTGGAATTTGTTTGAAATATTTTGTCAAATCCTTTCATCACTTCATTGAATTATACCACACTGAAGTTACAGGAACAACAATTAGCATTCTGTAAGTTTCATAAATCCCAATTGACAATCACCCTTTCCGGTAGTATAGTGAAGATGCAACTGAAACGGAGTGCTGGTAATTCGGCCGGCTGAGACGAGAGTCGTCCTCTCGAATCCATGAACCTGATCTGGATAATGCCAGCGTAGGAAGATACGATCTCAATCTGAAAGTTGAAACATCAAGACTCAGGTATCACAGATACCCGGGTCTTTTTTCTTTCCGAAAGGTCGTCCGCACGCTCCCCCAGATTCACCAAGCATTTTTAAGGAGGATGCATCAATGAATGCAAGTGTAGGAATTCAGGTAGTACCAAAAGTAACCAGTGACGAGGAAGTAATCCGCATTGTGGACGCAGTCCTCGATTACATCAAATCCACCGGTCTCAACTATTTTGTGGGCCCTCTCGAAACATCCATCGAGGGAGATTTCGACGAACTGATGACAGTCGTAAAAGAATGCCAGATTGTCGCAGCAAAAGCCGGTGCGAAGTCCATTTCTTCCTATGTGAAGATCAACTATCGTCCGGAAGGAGACGTATTGACCATTGAAAAGAAAGTTTCCAAATATCACGAATAATATCTGGTCATGTTCCGCGATCGCTCTGGTCCTGATTGTATGGCAGATCATCTGCTCGTTGGGATTCGTGGAGAGCTTTATGCTTCCATCTCCGTTACAGGTAGTTCAAGCGTTTATCACTGAATTTCCCGCCCTGATGGAACATTCCTTCATTACTCTGGCGGAGGCGTTTTTAGGTCTCACCCTTGGAATTCTCCTGGGATTTGTCATGGCCGTCATCATGGATCAGTTCGAACCGCTCTACAAAGCATGTTATCCGCTGATCGTCCTAACGCAGACCATACCAACTGTGGCTATTGCGCCGCTTTTGGTCCTGTGGTTTGGATATGAAATGACTCCGAAAGTAATCCTGATCGTTATTACGACCTTTTTCCCGATTACCATCGGGCTTTTAAACGGTTTTCGTTCTGTGGACCCGGATTCTGTTAATCTCCTTCGCGCCATGGGCGCCGGCAGATGGCAGATCTTCTCCCACATTAAACTGCCGGGAGCCATGTCCCAGTTCTTTTCCGGCCTTCGAATCTCTGCATCTTACGCAGTGGTCGGTGCCGTGATCTCTGAATGGCTGGGTGGATTCGGCGGTCTCGGTGTCTATATGACACGAGTAAAAAAGGCTTTTGCCTTTGATAAGATGTTCGCAGTCATTTTCCTAATCTCTGTTATCAGCCTGATGCTGATGAAAGGTGTGGATCTCATGCAGAAAAAATGCATGCCATGGGAAAAGGAGTAAATCATATGAAAAAAAGAATATTTGCAGCGCTTCTCGCTGCTTCTGTTGTATTGTCCGCAACTGCTTGCGGCAATGCCTCTGCGTCCTCTGGGGCAAACGGTCAGGGAAATCCTTCTGCAACAACTTCCAACGAAAGTGAATTAGAGAAGATCACTTTTGTTCTGGATTGGACGCCAAACACCAACCACACCGGCCTCTATGCAGCACAGGAAAAGGGCTACTTTAAGGAAGCTGGTTTGGAAGTGGAAATTGTTCAGCCGCCGGAAGACGGAGCTGTTGTTCTCGTTGCATCCGGTAAAGCCGATTTCGGTGTCTCCTTCCAGGATTCTCTTGCTCCGGCATTAGCCGGTGACAATGCCCTGCCGGTAACAGCTGTGGCTTCCATCATCCAACACAACACCTCCGGTATCATTTCCAGAAAAGGCGAAGGAATGGACCATCCGAAAGGCATGGAAGGCCATAGCTATGCCACATGGAACGGAGGCATTGAACTTGCCACATTAGAGCATGTCATCGCAGCCGATGGTGGCGATTTTGAGCAGGTTGAGCTAATTCCCAGCACTGTGACAGACGAAGTTTCCGCGCTTCGCACCAATTCCGTAGACTCTATCTGGATTTTCTATGCATGGGCTGGTGTAAAAACAGAACTGGAAGAACTGGAAACCGACTATTTCGCATTCGCCGACATCGATCCGGTCTTTGACTACTATACACCGGTCATCATCTCCGGTAATAAGTTTTTAGAAGAGCATCCGGATACTGCAAAAGCGTTTCTCTCCGCAGTCTCAAAGGGATATGAATTTGCCATTGAGAATCCGGAAGAGGCAGCCGATATCCTGGTTGGCGCTGCACCGGAGCTGGATAAGGAACTGGTTCTTGCAAGCCAGCAGTATCTGGCTGATCAGTATCAGGCCGATGCTCCTTACTGGGGCTATATGGACCCGGAACGCTGGAACAGCTTTTATAGCTGGGTCAATGAACATGGTCTGACCGAAGCAGAAGTCCCATTAGATATCGGATTCACAAATGAATTTTTACCGCAATAATCGACGTTCGGGGGTGTTCACTCACTCCCGAATGCTTTTACCACAGGAGGTCTCACATGTCAACACTTCAAAATAAGCCTCTCCTTCAGGTTCACGGAGTATCCAAGTCATTTGAACAGGAAACAATCATACAGGATATTTCTCTGAAATTGTATGAAGGCGAGATTGTTTCTCTCCTCGGTGTCAGCGGCGGCGGAAAGACGACCCTATTCAATATCATTGCAGGCCTCAGTACACCGGACACGGGAAAGGTTACCCTTGATGATACTGACATCACAGGTAAGCCGGGCAATATCAGTTACATGCTGCAGAAAGATCTGCTGCTCCCGTATCGCACCATCATAGACAATGTTGCTCTGCCCCTGATCATCCGCGGTGAAAAAAAATCAGCCGCCCGAGAAAAGGCAGCCTCTTATTTTGAAGAATTTGGTCTTCAGGGAACGGAAAAGAAATATCCGTCTCAGTTATCAGGCGGTATGAAACAGCGTGCGGCACTGCTGCGTACCTACCTGTTTTCCGAAAAAGTTGCACTGTTAGACGAACCGTTTTCTGCGCTGGACATGCTGACAAAAGGTGCCGTCCATGAATGGTATCTGGATGTGATGGAAAAGATTCAACTTTCCACGCTCTTTATCACCCACGACATTGATGAGGCAATTCTTTTATCCGACCGCATCTATCTTCTGACCGGCAAACCTGGTTCTATCACAAAAGAAATTGTCATCCGGAAGCCAAAGCCACGCCAGAAGGATTTCAATCTGTCGGAAGAGTTTTTGAGGTATAAAAGGGAAATCATTGCGCATTTAGAGGGGAATTGATATTTCATTCAGTGATGTAAGTTTTATCATTTCATTTAATAATTAGATTATAAAGTAAATGCAGTATTTTCAAACATGCTTCGTTTTCGGATTTTGTCCGTGCATCTATGATCAGCTGCTCTGTTAACTCGCTCCTACGGAGCTCAAACAGAACGCCGCAGCTGAAATTAGCACAGCCAAAATCTCGAAAGCCTTGCAAATCGTTTGAAGAATACTGCATTTATTTTTATAACTCACGAATCAAATAAAATAGAAACTTACATCTGAATGAAA
>JAFSFU010000130.1 GCA_017435025.1 Lachnospiraceae bacterium
CAACAAAACTGACGAAGATATCCGTTTCGCCATTGAAAACGGAATCGGCTACTTTGTAGCAGACAATGAAGAAGAAGTAAAAGCTGTTGAGTCTGAGGCTGCCCGCAGAGGCATCCGCCAGAAGCTCCTTCTCCGCCTCACTCCGGGTATCGATCCGCACACTTATGAGGCCGTTGCAACCGGTAAGGTTGATTCCAAATTCGGTACAGCCATCGAAACCGGTCAGGCTGCTGAGATCGTGAAATTCACACTGGCACGGCCTCATGTAGAGCTGATGGGCTTCCACTGCCACGGTGGTTCTCAGGTATTCGAGGAAGATATCTTTGAGCGTGCCGCTGTCGTTATGTTAGAGTTCATCGCTGAGATGAAAGAAAAACTCGGTTTCACTGCTCCGATGTTAGATCTGGGCGGCGGTTACGGTGTCCGCTACGTGGATACTGATCCGTACCTCGATATCGAAACAAAAGTCGGCCAGGTAGCTGCTGCTATCAAAGAAGCTTGTGCAAGACTCGGCATTGATGTTCCGGAGATCCACATGGAACCGGGCCGCAGTATCGTTGCAGACGCAGGCATGACTCTGTATACAGTCGGTACCGTAAAGAAAATTCCGGGCTATAAGAACTATGTTTCCATCGACGGCGGTATGGGGGACAACCCGCGCTTCGCGCTTACGGTTCCGCTTACACCTGTCTCCTCGCAAACAAGATGGATGAAGCTTGTGACTTTACATGCGATCTTGTTGGCCGTTGCTGCGAATCCGGCGATATCATTCAGGAGCACATCCAGATGCCTTCCAGCGTTGGAAGAGGCGATATCGCTGCTGTCTGCACAACAGGCGCATACAACTACACCATGGCTTCCAACTACAACCGTCTTGGCAGACCTCCGGTAGTAATGCTGTCCGGCGGCGAAAGCTATGTGGCTGTTCGCAGGGAATCCTTCGAGGATCTTTGCAGAAACGATGTCTAACAGTTTCGCTTCGTAGAAATATTCCATACGTATTCAAACAGACACTCCCGTACGGTCAAGCAAGATCTGTACGGGAGTTTTAGTAAACCTCTTCAAACTCTGCCTCAAGAAAAACATGGAGAACGATTATTATGACAAAAATAGGTGCAATTACAGTTGGTCAATCCCCGCGTACGGATCTGATGCCGGATATGGAAAAGATTTTTATGGATTCTATTGAAGTAATCCAGATGGGCGGTCTGGACGGTCTCACCCGAGAGGAAATCGAAACGTTTACACCGGCAGGACCTGAAGATCATGTGCTGGTTTCCAGGCTGTGCGACGGCACTTCTGTGACCTTTGGCGAGTCCCATGTTCTGCCGCGTATGCAGGAATGCATATACAAGCTGGAAGCGATGGACGTATCCCTGATCCTTTTCCTCTGTACCGGTGAATTTCCGGATGATTTCGATTCAAAGGTGCCGTTAATCTTCCCAAACAATATCCTGACTTCCGTGGTGCCTGCTGCGATGCCGGAATGCCGCCTGGCCATCTTTACACCGTCTGCTGACCAGGTTGAGCAGGTCACAAATAAATGGCTTCGCGCCCAGGCCGGAACTGTAACCGTGATCCCGGTATCTCCGTACAATGGACTGGAACCGGTTCTCTCCGCTGCTTCGCAGATCCAACCGGACGAGATTGATATGATCGTGATGGACTGTATTGGATATACGGTGGAAATGAAGGAGAATATCCATGCGATGACCGGAAAACCGGTGGTGCTGCCGAGAACGCTGGTGGCGAGGCTGATCAACGAGCTTGTGTAGATTTTCGATCACGCCTTTTAACATTTTCCAAACACTAAAAAGCG
>JAFSFU010000131.1 GCA_017435025.1 Lachnospiraceae bacterium
AGAGTTCGCAAAGTATTTTAATCTGTAATCTGAAATTCTGCGCGAACCGCGCATAAAAACAGGGCATCGCCATCACAGCGGTGCCCGTTTTATTTGTTCTCTACTTATCCGGTTCGATCGTTTCCCCTTCATTTGCCTCTTCCATCACTACGGCATGTTCCGGCAAAATCTCAGAAAACTGTGCACAAAGCACTGCCTGCGGCCAGTTGAGACTCACCCGCAGATATCTCTCCTTCGCCTTCGCTGCCTCGTCGAGTGCACTTAAAAGTTCATTCAACACTTCTCTTGTCAGATAACCGCCGCGCCAATGGAACAGGAATGGCTTTCCTTTTTTCGCCGCCTGCAGCGCGCGTTTTTTCACTTCCTCCACTTTTGTGAAAGAAATCTTCTTTTCTTTATAATAGAAATTATCCCCATCCGAGCATACCGGCACCTTCCAGATTACCGGCTCATGATCCCGGAAAATTCTGGAATCGTCCAGGTTGAAATAATCATAACGAATATCCGCGTCCTTACCCAGGGAATTATCAAAGGTTGCATCCAGATGATAATACTTTCCGTCAATACGAACGATGTTCCAGGCATGCCGGTATTTAATCTTCTTCTCCGGATTAGCCTCTGAGATTGCGATCATACACCAGATTCCAAGATTGTCGCATAGAATTTTCACCGTTTTGGCGATACCCTCACACACTCCCACTCCCTGTCCCAAGGGACCGATAATCTCATGGGAATAGGGCTTTTTCAATTTATCGTATCGCACATTCTGACAGATAAAATCATGGATATACTGCTCCTTCTCCTTTTCCTTCATGGACATCGCCGGACGAACCAGTTTTTCCACACGGGCTTTCATTGCCTTCTGATGATCTTTCACCTTCGATTTTTCAAACAGATATTCCGGGAGAATTTCCAAGTTATTGGAATCCCGATAGGAACGATATTTGAATCCCACTGCCCAGAATATTTCCGGACAGTCCAGACGCATACGGAAGAACACCTCCGCCAGTTCTTTCGCCTCCACTCGCGGAACCAGAAAAGACGGGGCCATCGCTTCAAACCCCGTCTTCATTGCATGATAGACTGCCTGTTCCACTTTTGACATATGTTGATAATAGTATGCTTCCATCCACTTACCCACTTTATTTCATTGATGCTTCTATTTTACATCAAATACAAACCCATGTCTATGGATTTACACAGCCTCTCCTGTCTCTGCATCATAATTGTATTTCTCAACCGTTTCGTCCGTTTCAAACACTCGCTTTTCGTAGATGATCTGATTGGTCTCCTCGTCATAAAACAGAGAATACATATATCTCACACCATCTTCCATCTTTTCCGTTGATCCAACCCAGTTCGGATACGGACCCATCGTTTTTTCATACACACTCATCCGATTCGACACCTCGACGCTGACTCCCAGATCAGTCAAAAGTGTATGCTCCAGATCTGCGTAGTCTCCAACTACAGCATCCCGGCCAATACTATCCAGATATCGCTCTGCATATCCTCGTTCCATCTCAGTCAGTATCCGGCGGTCTTCGTCCTGAATCGTCAGGGTCCTGTCCCAAAACTGCTCCGGAAACAGCTCCTTGATCGAATCATTATACCTGCTTCCATCCTCCGGCCACTGGAAATCCACCAGCGGAGTATGACTATCGAGACGGATATCGTATTTTAACACCACCGGAATTACACCGGTTCCCGCAGATTTAATAAAATAATCCACATTTTGAAACTCATATTCCCCGTACATCATCAAAGCATAGACCGTGGAAATTCCATCCTCTGTCTCCTCGCCAAGTACAATATGGCCTTCTGCCTGACATTCTCCGTTCAAATAACGCCCTTTGTTCTGTTCTAATATGGAACCGGCCACCAGTTCGTCCATATAGCTGCTTTCGTTAGGATTTACCTCATTTACAACATCTTCGATCACTGCGTTGGTTTCCAAAGCCACAATTTCCTGCTTTACTGCATGGGTTGTCTCTTTTAAGTCCTCACTTTCTTTAGAATCCTGTATTTCAACTGTCGATTGCGTGGCCTGCAAAGTCGACTCACGTCCACAGCCAGCAAAACATACCATCACTCCGATGAATGCCAATAATTGTTTTTTCTTCATAGCAAAAGCCTCCTCCCTGCAGCTATTCTTTTTCTTATTTTAATCATAGCACAATATGCAAATCGAAACTTTAATCTTTGCTTACAATTCTATGGCAATTTTCAGCAAAAAAAGAAGACCACACATCATCGCATGATCTTCTCTTTCATCAGGAATCTCTCCCAAATATTATTTTTTAATATACTGGATCGCCACACACTGCGGACCGCCCTGTGTGATAAATGCATGGCTCAACGCGTAAGTTTCAACCGTAACTTCCGGGAATAGCTTCTTGATCATATCAACCGCTGTCTGGCAGTCTTTCTCTGCACGGGCATGAACCACATAGAAAATATAATCGCTGCCGAACTTTTTATCCTTCAAGCTGTCAAGAATCGCACCCACTGCGCTGGAAAACGTTCTCTTGATCGCAAATTTATCCAGACGTTTGCAGTCCTTTGTGAGAGTAAGAACCGGTTTTAACTTCAGAACAGAGCCGATTGCAGCTGCAGTCGGAGTCATACGTCCGCCTCTTCTTAAGAAACCGAAATCCTGCGGAATCAGCCAGGAATCTGTCTCGTGGGACTTCTTAACAACCCAGTCGATGATCTCTTTTGCAGTCTTTCCCTCTTCTTTCATCTTCTGCGCCATTGTCACCATATAGCGGTGCGGACCACAGAGTGTTCTGGAATTGATAACCGTTACATTATCTTTATTCTCTACCATTTCTCTTGCGCCACAGGCACTCTGATATGTACCGGAGAGACCATCTGCCATAGAAATATTGATAATCTCATCTTCCGGATATTTCTCAAATGCATCTACCACGTCGCCGATCGACGGCTGAGAGGACTGCGGATGATGACCGTCAGCAATTTTTGCAAAGAATTTATCATAATCCATATGAAGATCTTTTCCGTCCATGTCGTCGATCACAACGTTTAACGGAACTGCATCGAAGCCCATTTCCCGCGCCTGATCAATTGTATATAATGTCGAAGAGTCTGTAATAATACGTACCATAAAAGTAATTTCCCCAATCTTATCATGTAGTTTTAAATACCATCTATAACAGTTTGCACTACTTTCATGAAAACGTCAAGACCTTTTTTGCTAAGATTTCGTATAATTCGACATAAAATCAAACTTTGACAGCTGTTCCATCCAGTTTTGAACCGTTCCACTTCCATCAAAATCCGGACATGTATACGTTGGATCCGCTTCTTCTACACGTTCCCAGTACACGGAATCCTCCCAATGTCCGGTTTTGGAAGATTTGACAGTGATGATATGCCCGCCTTTTTCCAATGGAACATTCTGAAACACAAACACCTTCTCTCCTTTTTTTGTTTCCATCTTTTTACCATCCAGAATAGTGATTGTAGCTTACGGTGTCAGTAATCTGATTCAAAGGACTGTCCATGGGGCATCCGGTAAACTCGTGGTCAATCGTGTCGGATCAATTTGATGTGCCAGTTCATGCAGTTCCTTTAAGTTTTGAACCATCTCCGCCGACTCACCGCCGATTGAAATCTCATTGGCAATTCCCCAGAAGCAGATCGACGGATGGTTATAATTCTGATAGATCAATTCTTTCAGCTGATTCATGCAGTTCGCATGTCCACGTGAATCTGCATTCATATATGTGATAAATGGAATTTCAGCCCACACAATCAATCCAATATGATCACATAACTCATAGAAATAGCGATGATGCTGATAATGAGCTAACCGCACAGTATTGGCCCCCATCTTATAGATCATCTTTGCATCCAGCTTCATATCCTCTCTTAGAAGGGCATTTCCTATTCCTTCTTTATCCTGATGACGTGACACTCCGCGGAGAGGGTACTGTTTTCCATTCAAAATAAAACCGTTTACCGGATCAACCGAAAATGTACGGATCCCCAGACGCACTGACACCTGATCCAAATATTCCTCATTGCGGATCAGCTGTGCCGTCACTGTATATAAATATGGATCTTCTGTTCCATGCCATAAATGAGGATTTTCCAACGCAATCTTTGCGGTCACTTCTTCCGCTGCTTCTGTGCATTCGACCGCGACCACATGACCTTCCGCGTTATATACCGTGAACTGGACCAGATCCCCATCCTTTGCATTTGTTACCCATGCTTTAGCGGTTACATGGGCGATCGTCTGTTCCCCACACGTTTCTACATTGGAGGTGCATGAAATCCCTTCCGATGCATAAAAGTCCAGATCAAAATGTGTCTCTGGTACAGTAACAAAAGATACACTTCGATAAAGTCCACCGTAGAATGTAAAGTCAGCCATCTGCGGATACACGTAACCATTGTCACTGTTATCCACGCGGATGGCGATCAGATTATTTTTCTCCTTCAAAAGCTTTGTGCAGTCCACGCGGAACGCGGAATATCCGCCTTCGTGGCAAACAGCAAGAATTCCATTTACAAATACCTCTGCATTGAGAGATGCGGCTCCAATCTCCAACCACAC
>JAFSFU010000132.1 GCA_017435025.1 Lachnospiraceae bacterium
GGAGGCAACTACAATATGCTTCTTATGACTTACCTGCCTAATGTGTCTGAGTGGTGTGCAAGACATATCAAGGACAGTCACTATGGTATGTTTAAGCGAACCAATGCAGAAGGAAGAGCACAGTATTATAAAGACCTGCAGGGGATGATCGAGCAGCTTTATAATTATCCGTCCATTGCTGTGTGGGTGCCGTTCAACGAGGGTTGGGGCCAGTTTGATGCAAAAAAAGCGACGGAGCGGGTACGCGAGTGGGATCCGACAAGACTGGTGAATGAAGCCTGCGGCTGGTTCGACCAGGGCGGCGGTGACATGTACAGCATTCACAGCTATTTTAAGCCGCTGCGTGTGAGACCGCAGAAGGCGCGTGCTGTGGCACTGACGGAGTACGGCGGATGCTCTTATGCGATACCGGGGCATGTCGCCTGTGAGAAAGAATTTGGCTATAAATCCTGCAAGTCCAAAGAGGAACTGACGGCGCAATATAGAAAATTATGGAAGCAGAAGGTCTGCGCTAATCTGAAGCATGGACTCAGTGCGGCCTGCTATACCCAGACCAGCGATATTGAAGAAGAAATCAATGGTATATTTACCTATGACCGTGAGGAATTGAAGTTTGTGGAAGGCGAAATGAAGGAAATGAACAAAGAATTGTATTGTTTATGGGATGAGACTGTTTTATAGTATATTCTTGTCTGAAATGAAAAGTAAAAAAGGCTGCGGCTTGACGAAGAAAAAGTTCGTCCTGCTGCAGCCTTTTTGTATTCGTGTACCTGGCGGCGCACATTTCTATAAAGTACTTTCCAATAATTTTTTCAAATGAAGATCCTGCACCTGCTGGGAAACACCGAGGATACTGGACTGATAAATCTTAAAGAACGGAACGATCTGTAACGTTTCGCGGAGCGGTTCAAAGTAGAAATCACGGTCGTTTAGGGCGTCACGGAACATATCCCAGTATGTATCGATCGTATTTCCGCTGACTAGAATGATCTCCGGATTGTAGAGACAAGCCAGATTGTTGATGGCTACTTTCATGTAAGTGCATGCAGTATCCATCAGCTGACGCGCCCACGGAATTTCTTTTAACCAGGCGTTGTGGATATCATCCAGAGTTGCGACGGACGGATCATATTGCTGCGCTCTTGTAATCAGGTGATCTTCAGCCAGAAACGTCTGAAGGCATCCGCGATTTCCGCATACGCACGGCATACCGCCCGGCTCCACCAGGGAATGTCCGATCTCGGAATAAGAGAGCGCGCCTGGACGGGATAACAGTGTGCCGTTGTAGGTGACGGAAGAACCAACACCGGAACCGATACAAAGACAGGCAACGGTCGTATCCTTATACTCCGGATGCAATACGCACTGACCCAGCAGAGCGGTATTACAGTCGTTGTCGATGATGACGTTTTCAATCTGGAATTTCTCTCTCACCGGCTTGCGGATATCCATTCTTCTCCAGTGAAGCTGCGGGGTAAATTCCAGAGTATCGGCGTTTTTCATAATACCGATGACACTCATGCCGATTCCGCAGATCTGCGACGGCTTAAGTCCGGCCTGTTCCAAAGCTTCATTATAAAGTTTATAGGCGATATCCAGAACGTAATCCAATGTCGGTGCAGTCAGGTGCAGCTGAACATACCGATCGGATACGATCTGCTTTTTGAAATTCAGGATCGAAACGTGAATGTGAGTCGAGTCGATGTTGATACCTGCTGAGAAAATGGCAGATTCATTGATCGTCAGCAATGTTGCCGTTCGCCCCACCTTTTTCTCGTCCGACGGGGTTTCGTTGACCAGATTGGCTTCCAGCATATTGTTGACAAATCTGGTGATGCTGGTGGCGCTCATGCCGGAGGATTTTGCCAGATCGGCACGAGAGATTGGTGCTTTGCGATATAACAAATCAAAAACGGCCAGCAGGTTTGCCAGCTTCATATCCATCTGATCTTGTATTACTATCTTGCTTTTCATGCTAGTACTCCAGTATAATGATGATTCTCATTAATCCTTATTGTACTTGTTAGTTAAATAAATGTCAACGGACAAACAATGAAAAATTGGCAATTTTGCACAAAAACAAAGTGAAATTTTTTCCCTCAATTAGTAACATCGGTGGAGTAAATTATTGACATTGAGAAAAAGTATAGGTATAATTAACAAAGGAATTAATTTCATGAGGGGAGAAATTCGACATGATTGAGTTGGTAAAAGCACACGACCTGTTTTTAAAAGAAGAGAACATGCCGGTACTGGACCTGGACAAAGAAGATTATGAACTCCGAATTGCCAGACTGGTGGAACGAATCCGCGAAAAGAATCTGACCCATATGGTGATCTACGGAGACAGAGAACACTTCTCCAATGTTGAGTATTTCACTCGCTATGACTGCAGATTTGAGGAAACATTGTTTATCGTCGATGCAGAGGGAAAGAAATCCATTATCGTAGGTAATGAAGGCCTTGGATACAGCAGTCTGATTCCTGTGGAGATCGATCGTTACCTGTATCAGCACTTTTCCCTGCAGGGTCAGCCGAGACACAAGCTGCGCCTGTTGAGTGATATTATCCGTGATACCGGCATTACAGAAGATTCCCGCCTCGGAATCGTCGGTATCAAGTACTTTGAAGAAGGAATGATCGATTCCGACCCTGCACAGACCTATGATCTGCCGCAGTATATTTTGGATGCGATCAAAAAGGCGTGTCCGAACATTGTCAATGCGACGAGAGAGCTGACCGGTGTTCCGAATGGTATCCGCATGCGCCTCTATACAGCGAAAGAGATCGCATGGGCGGAGTCGGTTGGCAACCGTGTGGCGGCTGTTGTGCAGAGACTGTTCAAGAATATGAAGGAAGGCATGAAGGAGTACGAGCTGGCTATGTGTGGCCGTGTCGGATTCGAACCGACCAACACCCACCCGCTGGTAAACTTCGGAGAAAGAAGTGTAGCGATCGGTATGGGTTCTCCGAGCACAAGAGAACTGGTGAAGGGAACTCCGGGCGGTGTTTGCTACAGCCTTAGAGGTAACCTGACTTCCAGAGTTTCTGTTCTTGCTACATGTCTGGATGATTATCAGGAAAATTTAAAACCGTTATTTGAAAGTTTTTATAAAGTATATTATCAGGCTGTAACTGCATGGTACGAGACCGCAAAGATCGGTGCAACCGGCGGCGACCTCTATAAAGCGGTTATGGATCTGATCGGCGGCGAGGAATTCGGCGTGACACTGAATCCGGGTCATTGTACTGCAACAGAGGAATGGTCCAATGCGTTCTCCTATGACGGATCAACAGTTCCGCTTGTGGATGGTTCCTTTATGCAGGTGGATATTATTGCCAGCGGCAGCGATCCGGTACACACCGGCATCTGTGAAGATGCGGTGGTGATCGCGGGCGAAGGTCTGAGAGCAGAACTGAAGGAGCAGTATCCGGAGGTTTACGAGAGAATCCAGACCCGCCGTCAGGTGATGAAGGAAGTTCTCGGAATCAATCTTCACGAAGATGTTCTTCCGATGAGCAATTTAAACGGAGTTTATTATCCGTTCATGTTGAACACTGAGGTTGTTTTTGCAAAGAGATAAGGGAGATGGAATATGTACGCACCGTTAATTAGTGAATACCGTTTTGATCCGTCTGAGGATCCGAAGAGCGCGACCTTTGATTTAATGCATTATGGATATGTCTGCATCGTAGATGAGAACTCCAATGTTCTGTACAGCGCGGGCGACTGTGATGACCTTGTTTTTTATCGTTCTGCATCCAAACCGATTCAGTCACTTCCGGTTTTCAAGTATGGACTGGATGAGAAGTTCGGTATCGAGGATAAGGAATCGGTGGTTATGTCTGCATCCCATGCAGGTGAGCCATTCCATGTGGAAGCGGTTGAGAGCATCCTGAAAAAGGGTGGCTTCACAGAGGATATCTTATGTATGAATCCGACCCATCCGGCTTATGAACCGGCCAATGAGGCTCGAATCCGTGCCGGTATCCCGAACAGAAAAGTGTTCCACAACTGTTCCGGTAAGCATTCTGCAATGCTTCTGATCCAGAAGTATCTGGGCGGTGTTCCGGAGGATTACTGGAAAGTCAATACTCCGGTACATAACGAGATTGCTAATACCATTATGGCGATGGCTGAGACAGACCGTATGAAGATCGGTGTGGATGGCTGCGGTGTTCCGGTATTTGCTGTGGGAATGAAGAATATTGCGATTTCCTATAAGAATCTGGCATGTCCGGATAAGATCAAGGATGAAGCACTTCAGAGAGCGGCTATCGACAACACAGGACGCATTATGCGTCATCCGGAAATGATCCGCGGTACCGATTACCTGTGCTCCATTATGAATGAAGACCCGAATATCATCGCAAAGGGCGGCGCCAACGGTGTTTATGGTTTCGGCTTGAAAGAACAGAGGCTGGGTATCGGCTTCAAATTCGTTGACGGAACCGAAGCAGCTTGGCCGTTTATGATCATGGAAATCTTAAAAGCTCTCGGTGCTTTGAAACCGGAGCATGAAAAACGTTTGAATATCCTGCATCCGACGTATTTCGTAAATGACAATGAGAAGATCGTTGGCGAGAGAAGATGCGAGATCAAGATCACGATCTAGTGATTGTAACTAAGTACCTAATATCTGTTTAACACGAGGGTAGACAGGTATAAAATAAAAAGGAGGATTTTACTATGAAGAAAATTATGAAGAGAGTTCTGGCTGCAGCATTAGCATCTGTAATGGCAATTGGTTGCTTAACAGGTTGTGGCGCAGCAGAAGAAGCAGGCGCAGCAGCAGGTGGCGGAAAGCTTGACAAGATCCTTGCTGACGGCAAGATTGTTATCGGTGTTAACCCGCCGGGTGAGCCGATCTGTTTCTACGATGACCAGGGTAACCTGATCGGTTATGACATCGACTGGGCAAACAAGCTTGGTGAGACTCTTGGTGTTGAAGTTGAGTTCGTAGAGGTAAACGGTGAAAACAGAATTTCTGCTGTAACTTCCGGCCGTGTTGACGTTATCTTCGCTAACATCACAGGTAACCTTGAGAGAGCAAAAACAATCAACTTCTCCATGCCGTACTTAAGAACAGGTATCAAGATGGCTACAAGAGCTGATCTTGAAGGCGTTGATGTAGTTGCTGATCTTAACAGCCCGGATTATACAGTAGCAGTAGCAAGTGGTTCCACAGGTGAGCAGCTTGTTCTTGAAATGGCTCCGAACTGTAACATTTCTTACGTAGCAAGCTTCGCTGATCAGTGTCTTGCACTTCAGGAAGGCAAAGCTGATGCGATCTTCGAGGATGGTACATCCATCGACTACATGGCTGGTCAGAACGATTATATGACAGCTGAGTCCATGGTTTACACATCTGACCCGATCTGTGTAGGTTATGCAAAGGGCGATGCTGACTTCGCTAGATACATCGATATGTTCGTATCCTACATGATCACAAGCGGATGGCAGAAAGAAACATACTACAAGTGGTTCGGTTCTGAATACACAGGTACACTTAGCACAATCTGGTAAGATTTGTATCTGAATTTGACGAATATGTTACTGGCAAGGGGAATTCATTGAATTCCCCTATGCTTTATCTGATGAAATTTCCTTTTAGGGGAATGATTCAAGGTAGGGAAAGGGTTATAAACTATGAGATTGAATTTCCGTTTTTTAAAAGACCCAACATATATTGCCCTTTTGCAGGAAGGTTTTACGAACACCGTTATTATTACCTTTTTCTGCATGATCTTTGGTTTTACTCTCGGTCTGATCGTGGCACTTATGCGTCAGTCCAAGGTTAAGGCATTCAAAGCGTTTGGTGCATTCTGGGTTGACTTCCTTAGAAACACACCGTTCCTGGTACAGCTGTTCTTCTTCTATTATGGACTTCCGGTACTTGGAATTGAAACCGATCCGCTGATCACTGCGATTATTGCGCTCAGCATCAACACCAGTGCAGCAAACTGTGAAGTTATCCGTGCCGGCCTTATGGCGGTTAAGAATAGTTATTATGAGTGTGCGCATGCACTTGGATTTACTACATTCGAGACAATCCGTTATGTGGTGCTTCCGATCTCCCTTCGTGTTGCATTTAAACCGATGGTAAATAACTTTGTAAACTTAATCCTTACTACATCCACATGTTTCTCCGTAACGGTTGTTGATATGATGGGTGCCGGCAAGATCATCAATGGACGTGTAGACCGTCCGTTTGAGATCTATTTAATGCTTCTGGTATTATATTGCTGCTTGACATTTGCAATTTCTGCGATTTCCAAAGTTATCGATAAGAAAATCGCGATCACACTGTAGAAAGGAGATAGGGCAGTATGCAGGACGTTCATGTTATAGGTCAGTACGCTCATCTCTCCACGGGCGATATTGGTACATTTGCACAGGCATGTCTCGTTACATTGTCTGTAACACTGTTATCCCTGTTCCTGGGTACAGTGATCGGAACAGCTCTCGGTATTATCCGTTGTTCCAAGAATAAGATTATCAGCTCTCTTCCGCTGATCCTGATTGAACCGCTTAGAAACTCACCGCTGGTAGTTCAGCTGTTCCTTGTATACTATGGTCTTCCGGTTGCAGCGCATATCCTTTTGGATCCGTATCCGGCAGCGATCATTACATTATCCTTAAACACAGCCGCATTCTTCGCGGTTCTGGTACATAACTCCATCAAAGCCGTTCCGAACGCCATGTGGGAGGCCGGATACGCTCTTGGACACAGTAAAGTATCTACGTTTATTTACATTATTGCCCGCCAGGCAATCCGTCTTCTGCTTCCGCAGGCAATTACACTTTACATTGGTCAGCTCCAGTGTTCTTCTATCGTATCCCTGATCAGTATGAAGGATATCTGTCGTGTAGGCCAGATCGTATCTGTTCGTACGATGCAGCCGTTCGTAGTTTGGGGAATTGTATTCGCATTATACTACGTAGTTTCCTTCCCGTTAGCGAGACTGGCAGAACGCTTGGCGAAGAGCATTGATTACACATATTAATGAGGTGAAGAACATGGCAATGATTGAAGTTAAAAATATTACAAAAACATTCGGTGACCTTACTGTATTAAATGATTTTAGTGTTGATTTCGAACAGAGCGGTGTTACCGTTCTCCTTGGACCGTCCGGTACAGGTAAGAGTACTCTTCTCCGTTGCATCAACGGTCTTGAAACCGTAGATAAAGGTGATATCCTTGTTGACGGTTTATCCGTAAACAATAAGAAGAACTTAAAACAGATCCGTACCACATGTGGTATGGTATTCCAGCAGACTGTTATCTTCCCGCACCTGAACGTTATTGACAACCTGACACTTTCTCCGATGAAGATTCTTGGTATGAAGAAGGCAGAGGCAGAGGATCTGGCTCTCCACTATTTGGAAAAAGTAGGTCTTGCAGACAGAGGACATTCTCGTCATAACGAGCTTTCCGGTGGTCAGCAGCAGCGTATCGCGATCGCACGTGCTCTGATGATGAACCCGAAGGCCCTTCTTCTGGACGAGGTTACTTCTGCTCTTGACCCGGAGATGACACGCGAAGTTCTGAATATCCTTGAGAGCCTTGCAGCAGAAGGCGTTTGCATGCTCAGCGTAACTCATGAGATGGCGTTCGCAAAAGGCGTAGCAAGCCGTATCATCTTCATGGAAAAAGGTAAGGTTGTATGCGATGTACCGAAGAATGAGTTCTTTGGTTCCGTTCGTAACGAGAATGAGCGTATCAACCAGTTCTTAAGCTTTATTGGAGAATAATATGACAAAGACGATGGAGATTCTTTATGATAAAGTCTCCATGCCTGTGGGACATACGGATTACGTACCGGTAAACCGGACACGGGAGACCATGGAGGAACATCAGCAGAAAGTGCTGGACAAAATGAAAGAGAAGGCACTGGATGTACTGATGGTTTATGGCGACCGCGAACATGGTGCCAATTACGCATATCTGACCGGATTCGAGACCAGATTTGAGGAGAGCATCCTGGTGCTTCATCAGGATGGCACCTGCTATCTGATGCTTGGCAATGAGAATCTGAAAATGTGCAATTACAGCTTCATCAAGGCGACAACCGTTCACGTGCCGCATTTTTCTCTTCCTAACCAGCCGATGGAGACAGAAAAGACTCTCGATGAGCTCTTTGTCGAAGCCGGTGTTAAAAACGGTATGAAGATCGGTATCGCAGGATGGAAACTGTTTACCAGCAGATTGGAAGACAATGATACCTTCTTTGATGTACCTGCGTTTATGGTGGATGCAGTTCGCAGAGTCAATTCCAAAGGAACCCTCGTCAATGCGGCAGATATCTTCCTACATGCAGAGTACGGTGTGAGACATGTGATGAATGCCAATGAGATTGCCCATTATGAGTATGGAGCAGGACTGGCATCATCTAAGGTGCTCGGAGCGCTGAATGCAGTGGCACCGGGTAAGACCGAGCTTGAACTGGCAGACATGCTTTCTGCATGCGGTCAGCCGTTGTCTGTGACGACGATCTGTGCGGTGGGCGACCGGTTTACAGACGCAGTTGTATTCCCGAGAAATAAAAAAGCAGTTTTAGGCGACAAACTTTCTCTGACATTGGGACTTCGCGGCGGTCTTACTTCCAGAGCTGCCTATGTGGTGGAAAGACAGGAAGAATTACCGACGGAAGTACAGGACTATGTGGAGAAGATTGCGATTCCGTACTATCGTGCGGCAGTAACATGGTACGAGACGGTCGGAATCGGTGTTTCCTGTGATGAATTATATAAAACGATCGATGCAGTTCTTCCGAAAGTGCAGTACGGCTGGACACTGAATCCTGGTCATTATACCGGTCAGGATGAATGGACTGCCTCCCCTGTATATCCAGGTTCGAAGGTAACACTTCAGAGCGGTATGATGTTCCAGATGGATATCATTCCGTCTGTGCCGGGATATGGCGGAGCCAGTGCAGAGGACGGCATTGCCATTGCCGATGAGGCATTGAGAGAAGAACTGAAGAACAAATATCCGGATACATGGAATCGAATCGTGGAGCGCAGACGTTTCATGAAAGAAGAATTGGGTATTAACCTGAAGGCTGAAATTCTTCCAATGAGTGATATCTGCGGTTATATGAGACCGTACGTCCTGAATCATGGATATGCGTTGAAAAAAGGTTAAAAATGCGGTAAAATAAAGCCGTTAAAGAAGACCAAAGGGGCGTTGCAAAGAATCCTTTTGCAGCGCCCTTTTTAAAAGAATGGAGCAAAAAGTATGACGATCAGAGAGTTTGGAAAGAACAAAAAAGGCGAAGCAGCAAAACTTTATTCTTTCGTGAATAAGAATGGAATGGAAATGCATGTGTCTGATTTTGGATGTACCCTGTATTCCCTGTTGGTTCCGGACAAGGATGGCAACAAGCGTGATGTGGTTCTTGGATATGATGATCCGCTTGGTTATCAGGGACCATCCGGTACATTTTTCGGTGCAACTGTTGGCAGAAATGCCAATCGCATTGCAAAATCCCGGTATATGCTGAATGAAAAACTTTATACCATGGATGTGAACGATGGAGAGAACAATCTGCACAGCGGATTCGATTTCTGGAATCACCGTATTTGGGATGTAAAAGAAACAACAGAAAACAGTATCACATTTGCACTCCACAGTCCGGACGGCGATCAGGGTTTCCCGGGTGCCATGGATATGACCGTGACATATACCCTGACAGATGACAATGCGGTTCTTTGGGATCTCTGGGCGGTGGCCGATGCAGATACCGTCATCAATCCGTGCAATCACAGTTATTTTAACCTGGACGGCCACACCTCCGGAACGATTCTAGCGCAGAAAGTATGGATGGATTCTGATAGCTTTACTCCAACCGATGACAAACTGATCCCGACTGGCGAGATTGCTTCGGTAGAGGGAACACCGATGGATTTCCGTGTAATGAAAGCGATCGGTCAGGATATTCATGCAGATTATGAGCCGTTGATTCTGGCTAATGGATATGATCACAACTGGGTACTTAAAAATAATGGTCAGTTTATGAAGGTGGCAGAGATGACATCGGAAAACAGCGGCATTACCATGGAAGTTTCCACAGACAGACCGGGCCTTCAGCTTTATACAGCCAATTTCCTGAACAACGAAGCAGGAAAACAGGGAGCGGTATATGTGAAGAATGCCGGAATTACGTTTGAGACCCAGGAATATCCGGATGCGATCAACCAGAAGAACTTCCCGTCTCCGATCTTGAAAAAGGGTGAGGAGTTTAAGAGCCGGACAGAATACAAGTTTTTGAGTAAATAAAAAGTCGTCTACAGATAATCCCATATTCTGTAAATACGGCTAACTACCTTCGCTTCCTTCAGCTTTTGTGTGATATAAATAAATGCCGTCTTTTCAAACGATTTGCAAGGATTTCGAGATTTTCTTCCATCTAATTTCAACTGCGGAGCTATGTTTGAGCCCCGAAGGGGCGAGTTGCGAGAGCAGTTGATTATAGGTGATGGAAGAAAATCCGAAAACGAAGCATGTTTGAAAAGACGGCATTTATTTATAGTTAAACAAAAAGTTGAGGAAATGATAATTCACTTCCTCAACTAAATCTCAATCTTATCTACACTCTGTTACATCTCTGTAGAATGTGTTCATCTCTTCCTCTGTCGGGAATGTAGCAACGTACATCTGGTTGCCCATAGCACCGGAGAGAACTTCCGGAATACGGTCTACCATCTTCATGTTGTGACCGTATTTCTCCATAATGTCTGCATGGTTCATAACGAAGTTCTTGCCATCGCGGAGACCTGCGAATGCACAGAACTGATGCTCGCCAACTTCTACTGTGGAGTGGTCGAAAGCGATCATATCAGCCCAGATCTTGTA
>JAFSFU010000012.1 GCA_017435025.1 Lachnospiraceae bacterium
ATAAGGCTCACCGTCGGGATATGTTTTCCAGGAGTTGATACGGCTGTCAGCCTTGAAGAAGAGCAGCAGCAGAAGGCAGAAGAGGAACGTTTAAAGAAGGAAGCGGAGGATGCGATCGCGGCGATGAATCAGCTGAAAGCGACGGTTTCCCAGGAAACACCGGTTTCTTCTGCAACTCCGACAACGGATAGCAGCAATGTGCAGGTGGAGACAAGTGCTCCGACTGCAGCAGATCCGACAGTAGGAAATGCACCGGCTTCAACAGACGTTGGCATTATTGCAGCAAATCCAAATGGTGCGTCGCAGAGTGACGTGACAACAACAGCACCGAAGGTAGAAACACAGACACCGGCGGTGACTGCGCCAACAATCGGAACAACAGCGGCACCGACGACCGGCAGTACAAACGGTCCGGGAAGCGCATCTCCGGCAAATAAGGTTGATTACAGCGGAGGTCCGGGAGGTCCGGGTGCTCCTGTATCTAAGGATCAGACACAGAGCAGCAGCTCTGAACTGACAACCGCAACAAGAACTGCGATTGTAGCTTATGCTAAGCAGTTCTTGGGGAATCCATATGTATATGGCGGCACAAGCCTGACTGATGGTACCGATTGCTCTGGATTTACGATGAGAATTTACGAGCATTTTGGTATTGATACAGGCCGTACCTCCAGAGATCAGGCAGCGAAGGGCAAACAGATCCCGATCGATTCTGTACAGCCTGGCGATCTTCTCTTCTATGCGAGCGGAGATTATATCAATCATGTAGCGATGTACATTGGCGGTGGACAGATCATCCACGCAAGTACTTCTAAAACAGGAATTATCATTTCTACAGCTTACTACCGTACACCGTACAAGGCTGTAACTTTCCTGGAATAAAAAGCGGAGGGGTATGTTATGAACGAGATTGGAACATTTGATATTCTGGGACCAAATATGATCGGTCCGTCCAGTTCTCATACAGCTGGTGCATTGAGAATTGCATTCATTGCCGGTAGTATGGTGGAAAAAGCAGTTTCTGTAAAATTTGAACTTTATGGTTCTTTTGCCCGCACCTATCATGGCCATGGTACCGATCGTGCTCTGGTAGGCGGTATCCTTGGTTATCAGCCGGATGATGAGAGAATCCGTGATTCTTTCGATCATGCAAAAGAAGCAGGACTTGAATTCGAGTTTATCGAGAATTTCGAGGAAAAGGATGTATATCCGAATACCGTTGATATTTATGTGAAAGATGCGAATGGTGCAGAAGTAACACTGCGCGGCGAATCCATCGGAGGCGGTAATGCGGTAATTACGAAGCTGAACGGTGTGGATGTAGAACTGACTGGCAATTACAATACACTTGTTGTTGAGCAGGTGGACCAGAAGGGTGTTCTTGCATTCCTTACTATGGTGTTAAGCACCAACGATATCAATATCGGTACTGTACGTCTGTTCCGTGAAGGAAAAGGTAAAAAAGCGACAACGATCATCGAAGTGGACTCCAAGATCCCAGATCGCGTGATCAATGCTCTTTACGGATATGATGCCGTTAAGAACGTAATTGTTGTTCCGAGAATCAAAATGGACTAGCGGGAGGGCCGGAAATGAATTTTACAAATGGTGCACAGCTTTTAGAATATTGTGAGAAAAATAATAAAAAAATTTCCGAGGCTATGTTTGAGCGTGAGACAACTCACCTGGAAGCAGACCCGGAAAGAACCATGGAGCGTATGAGAAAAGCATACTCCATTATGAAGGGTTCCGTTAAAAAGCCGCTCGAAGAGGATATCGTCAGTATGGGCGGTATGATCGGCGGCGAAAGCAGAATGCTTCATGATATGAGAGCGGCTGGTAAGAATATCTGCGGAACAACCGTTTCCAAAGCAATCGCTTATGCGGTTGGTGTACTGGAAGTCAATGCGTCCATGGGTCTGATCGTAGCAGCTCCGACAGCAGGTTCCTCCGGTGTTATTCCGGGTGTTCTCTGCACGATTCAGGAAGAATATGGATTTAGTGATGAAGAAATCTGTCAGGCATTGTTTAACGCTGCAGGTATCGGTTACCTGATTACAAGAAACGCAACAACAGCAGGAGCAGAAGGCGGCTGTCAGGCAGAGGTTGGTTCTGCCAGCGCGATGGCGGCATCTGCGGTTGTAGAGCTGATGGGCGGTACTCCGAGACAGTGTATGGATGCAGCTTCCTTTGCACTGGTTAATATTCTTGGTCTCGTGTGTGATCCGATCGGCGGTCTTGTTGAAAATCCATGTCAGAACAGAAACGCGATGGGTGCATCCAATGCTCTGATCTCTGCGGAATTATCTCTGGCCGGTGTAAAGAGTATTACTCCGATCGACGAGACAATTGCAGTTATGTATGCAGTTGGCCGTTCTCTTCCGTCTGAATTGAGAGAGACTTCTATGGGTGGTATGGCAGTTGCCAAGAGTGCTTGCGAAGCGTGCCGTGCATGTGCAGAGAAGAGAAATAAAAAGAAATAAAGATTGATTACATAGACCGCAGGTATCGTTGTGCTATCTGCGGTCTTTTGCTGTAAAGCAGAATTGAGGGGACTATTCGGGTCAAGGATTGAACCGCCAGTCCATAGACACCATCCGAATCCATTTGGTATAATAAAGATTTGGTAAAAATTTCCAGTTGAATCACTTTCGCAATCAAGCTAGAGCATAAACTTTAGTACAATGACGGTGAGTTAAAAAATGATTCAACAGGATGGTGAAGTGCGAACATGCCAGTGCCAAATACACAATATGGAGAAAAGAACCTGATTGGTCCGATTTTAAAACGTCTGAGAGAGGAACGTGGAATCTCGCAAAGAGAACTGGCGAGACAGTTTCAATTGATGGGTTGCGATATAGACCAGAATGTGATTGCCAGGATTGAAACGGATAAACGTCGTGTGTCTGATATTGAAATTCGTGCGATCATGAAGGTGTTTAAGGTTTCCAGTGCCGTGCTGCTGGGAGATAATGAGTAGTGAAATATAGAAGTAATACAGGAATGCTTGATCAATTGTGACAGGCATTCCTTTTTAAATCCTGAAAATAAGCATTTTAGTAAAGATAAAATAGGCGTTTTAGTTATTGGGAATAGAAATAGAATTTTGATACACTCTATTAAAAGTTTGTTGTGCGTGGTGAATGGACATGAATGAAGAGATTGGCAGACGGATAAGAGAGGCAAGAGAAAGAAAAAAT
Organism: Lachnospiraceae bacterium; assembly: GCA_017435025.1. The sequence continues at coordinate 3,201 of JAFSFU010000012.1, forward strand.
ATTTCACAGGAAAAACTTGCGGAACTTGCAGAAACTTCTTCGACCAGTATCAGTCGTCTGGAAAGAGGAAAGACGATGGTGAGCTTAAAGAAGCTTAATAGAATCGCAGATGCATTAGACACAAATCTGGCTGAACTTCTCCAGGATGTTCTGGGGGGAGATTCGGTGGAATCGGATATTTTAGATAGAATTCGTTTGCTTCTTGCGAAATGCACAGTAGAAGAGAGAAAGTATTGGATCGAGAATTTGCAGCTGTTCGTGGATCTGCAGAGAAGTCAGAAGATGAAAGATCGGGATGAGAATTAGATGGATAGCGAAACGAGAAGAATGGTAGAACGGGAATTACAGAGGATGCAGGAACGACGCTGGTTTACTCGGGGACTTATGGGGCATTCCGATGCAATTCGGCTAACCAACATTGGGTTCTTATCAAAATATTTTCATGTCAGCTGTGAAGAAATAATGGAAGTAATTCATGAAGATGGAATAGAGAGACAGATATAAAAGCCGGTACGGGGATTCCCATACCGGCTTTTTTGATTCATTTATTTGACGAATTTGATTTAGAATTCCGGTTCGATCAGACCGTAAGAGTTTGCTTTTCTCTTATAAACCACATTGATCTGCTCCGTTTCGGAATTGAGGAACATAAAGAAGTTGTGACCTAACAGTTCCATCTGCAGGCAAGCTTCTTCCGGATCCATCGGTTTCATTGCGAAACGTTTGGTTTTTACGATATTAACAGCCTCTTCGTATTCAACTTCTTCCTGAATAAATGCATCACTGAAGGAAGCGGCGCTCTGTTTTTTATCGATAATTTTTGTTTTATATTTTTTAATCTGACGTTCAATAATCTCTTCCACAAGGTCGATGGAAACATACATATCATCGGAATCCTGCTCAGCACGGATGATGCTTCCTTTAATCGGGATTGTAACTTCGATTTTCTGGCGTCCTTTCTCAACGCTTAAAGTTACCTGAGCTTCTGTATCTGGAGAAAAATAACGGTCCAGTTTACCGAGTTTGTTCTCAACGGCGTTCTTTAATCCTGGGGTAATGTCGATGTTCTTTCCGCTAATCGTATAACGCATAAAATCAACTCCTTCTTTTGAGATGGTTTTATTATACCATGCAATTCTGTATAATACAACTAATATCTAATAAAAATCCGACAATTTAGAAATATTAAATAAGTATTAAAACGATTGCAAATCTGTTGAAATGGTACATTTTTGTCAATGGTTTTTTTGCGAAACAAGGTCGAAAAAAGTAATTTTATAAAATGTGTACAAAAATCACACAAATTTGATTTCCACCATAAAATGGAAAATTACCACGAGGATAATTGTGGATAATGTGGATAACTTGGTGTATAAGTGCTTTTTGTTGTAAAAACGTGGTTTGTGTGGGTGGACAACTTTCAACAAAACCATTGTGGATTATTGTGGATAAAGTGGATAAATAAAAAATCGAACATAATTTTTGTGCAATATGTACATTTTTAGCGCGATAAAGCATGCGCGGCGCGGTATTCGACACGGAGGCGGGAAGACAGTCCGGGGATACTTGTGGACAAGTTGTAAAATTTCTGTGAACCCATTGAATTAAAACCATAAAAGTGGTAGAATATATAAGATTGTATTATTATAGGGTATTTTTACCCAATTTGATCGATCCGGCAATTCGGAAGCCGGATGGTGAGCAGAATTATCTATTTTTTTAGGAGCGTGTACAATGAACATTGTTGAAAAAGTGTTTGGAACGCACAGCGAGCGGGAATTGAAATACATTTACCCGATCATTGATAAAATTGAAAAACTTCGTCCTACGATGCAGGCGATGACAGATGAAGAATTAAGAGACCAGACAAGAAAGTTCAAAGAACGTGTGTCAAATGGTGAAACTCTGGATCAGATCCTCCCGGAAGCTTATGCGACTGTGAGAGAAGCTGCGAAGCGTGTCCTGAATATGGAACATTATCCGGTGCAGCTGATCGGCGGTATTGTTCTTCACCAGGGACGTATTGTTGAGATGAAAACCGGTGAAGGTAAGACGCTTGTTTCTACATGTCCGGCATACTTGAATGCACTGACCGGAAAAGGTGTTCATATCGTAACAGTCAACGACTATCTGGCAAAGCGAGATGCAGAGTGGATGGGTCAGGTGCATGAATTCCTTGGCCTGAAAGTTGGCGTGGTATTGAACTCCATGTCTTCTGACGAGAGACGTGCGGCTTATAACTGCGATATTACTTATGTTACAAACAACGAACTTGGTTTCGATTATCTTCGTGATAATATGGCAATCTTCAAAGAGCAGCAGGTACTCCGCGGCCTTGAGTACTGTATTATCGACGAGGTTGACTCTGTCCTGATCGATGAGGCGAGAACTCCGCTTATTATCTCCGGTCAGAGCGGCAAGTCCACAAAGCTTTATGAAGTTTGCGATATCCTTGCAAAGCAGTTAAAGCGTGGTGAGGAATCCGGTGAATTCAATAAACTGAGTGCCCTGATGGGTGAAGAGATCACCGAGACCGGTGATTTCATCGTGAATGAAAAAGACAAAAATGTAAACCTTACAGAGCAGGGTGTTACAAAGGTAGAGCAGTTCTTCCATATTGAGAACCTGGCAGATCCGGAGAACCTGGAGATCCAGCATAATATTATCCTTGCACTTCGTGCGCATTATATGATGCACCGCGATAAGGATTACGTTGTAAAAGATGATGAAGTTCTGATCGTCGACGAGTTTACAGGCCGTATTATGCCGGGCCGTCGTTACTCCGATGGTCTCCACCAGGCGATCGAGGCAAAAGAGCATGTAAACGTGCGAAGAGAGTCCAGAACACTGGCTACGATCACATTCCAGAACTTCTTCAATAAGTTTGCAAAGAAAGCCGGTATGACCGGTACTGCTCAGACAGAGGAGCGAGAGTTCCGTAACATCTATGAGATGGACGTTATCGTGATCCCGACTAACCGCCCGGTTATCCGTAAGGATTTGAACGATGCGGTTTATAAGACAAAGAAAGAGAAGTTCCGCGCGGTTGTCAACGAGGTTGCTGCGGCTCATGAAAAAGGTCAGCCGGTACTGGTTGGTACAATTACGATCGAGACTTCTGAAATGTTGAGCCAGATGCTGAGAAGACGCGGCATTCCGCATAAAGTCCTGAATGCCAAGTTCCACGAGATGGAGGCCGAGATTGTTGCAGATGCAGGTCAGGTAGGCGCTGTTACGATCGCGACCAATATGGCCGGTCGTGGTACCGATATCAAGCTGGATGATGAGGCAAAGGCAGCCGGCGGTTTGAAGATCATCGGTACGGAGCGTCACGAATCCCGTCGTATCGATAACCAGCTGCGCGGTCGTTCCGGTCGTCAGGGTGATCCGGGTGAGTCCCGTTTCTACCTTTCTCTGGAAGATGACCTGATGCGTCTGTTCGGTTCTGAGAAGATGATGACAGCGTTCAATGCCATCGGCGTTCCGGAAGATGAGCAGATCGAGCATAAAATGTTATCTTCTGCAATTGAAAAAGCGCAGAAGAAGATCGAGACAAACAACTACGGTGTTCGTGAGAACCTGTTAAAATACGATGAAGTTATGAATGAGCAGCGTGAGGTGATCTACGCTGAGCGTATGCAGGTGCTGAACGGTGAAAATATGCGTGATGTTGTGATCAAGATGATCACAGACATTATTGAAGGTGCCGTTGATATGTCGATCGGTGAGGATCAGCCGGCTGAGAAGTGGGATTACAAGGAATTAAATGACCTGCTTCTTCCGATCATCCCGTTAAAGCCGCTGGCATACAATGACAGCATGAAGGGCATGAAGAGAAATGCTCTGAAGCATAATCTGAAAGAGGAAGCAATCAAGTTCTACGAGGTAAAAGAGGCTGAGTTCCCGGAGGGCGAGCGTATTCGAGAGCTGGAGCGTGTGGTTCTTCTTAAGACAATTGATAGAAAAAGGATGTCCCATATCGATGATATGGAGCAGTTAAAACAGGGTATCGGCCTTCAGGCGTACGGTCACAGAGATCCGCTTGTTGAGTATAAGATGAGCGCGTATGATATGTTCGATGATATGTCCGCTGCGATCCGTGAAGAGGCGATCCGTATTCTCTGCCATATTCAGGTTGAACAGAAGATGGAGAGAGAGGCCGTTGCAAAGGTGACAGGAACCAATAAGGATACAAGTCTGGCAAGAGCACCGCAGAAGCGTGCGACACAGAAGGTATATCCGAATGATCCGTGTCCGTGCGGCTCCGGCAAGAAATATAAACAGTGCTGCGGCAGAAAGCCGGCATAATAGAGAGGACGGAATTCGATGGTTGAGTTAGATCAGTTTAAATATACATTATCCACATATGAAAAGCCACTCCAGGAAGTTCGAGATTCTATGAACCTGGATGCGAAGATCAGACGGATTGATGAGCTTGACAAGACCATGGAAGAACCGAGCTTCTGGGAAGATGCAGAAGTTTCAACGAAACTGGTGAAGGAATCCAAACGTCTGAAAGATACTGTCAATGAGTTCAATAAGATCGTCAATCAGTTTGAGGAGATCGCTTTGATGATTGAAATGGGCTATGAGGAGAATGATCCGGCGGTAATCCCGGAAATTGAGCAGATGTTGGAAGAGTTTTCCGAGGCATTGGAAGCTTTGCGTCTCAGTACTCTGCTGACAGGTGAGTATGACAGCAACAACGCAATTTTGAAACTCAGTGCCGGCGCGGGCGGAACAGAAGCCTGCGACTGGTGCAGTATGTTATATCGTCTGTACTGCCGCTGGTGCGAGCAGCACGGTTTTTCCACCGAAGTTTTGGATTATCTGGACGGCGAGGAAGCCGGAATCAAATGGGTGACGATTAAAGTGACCGGAGAGAATGCGTTTGGTTATCTGAAGTCTGAACGAGGTGTTCACAGACTGGTACGAATTTCCCCATTTAATGCGGCAGGAAAGCGTCAGACGTCTTTTGTGTCCTGCGATGTAATGCCGGATATCGAAGAGGATCTGGATGTGGAGATCAATATGGAAGATCTGCGAATCGATACCTATCGATCCAGTGGTGCCGGCGGACAGCATGTCAATAAGACTTCATCCGCGATTCGTATCACACATCTTCCAACCGGAATCGTGGTACAGTGTCAGAACCAGCGTTCTCAGCTTCACAATAAGGAAACAGCGATGCAGATGTTAAAAGCAAAGCTGTTTATGCTGAAGCAGCAGGAGAATGCAGAAAAGATTTCCGATATCCGCGGTGACGTAAAAGATAATGCGTGGGGCAGCCAGATCCGTTCTTACGTGCTCCAGCCATATACATTGATCAAGGACCATAGAACCGGATTTGAAGCCGGAAATGTAAGCAGTGTCCTGGATGGTGCGATCGACGGATTTATCAGTGCCTTCCTGAGATGGGAGAGCTTGGGACGTCCGCAGGTTAAGGGTGGAGAGATTGAATAAGCAGTAATGAATGCAGTACTATGGCAGCAGGCCTCTGAAATGAGAGGTCTGCTGTTTTTGGGTTATGGGAGGAATTTATGGATTATAGTCGTTTTAAAGAGAATGGGCAGCGTGTGGTAGAAAGCTGTTCGAAGGTAATTGTCGGTAAGGAGAGCGCTATCGAACTGATTTTGATCAGTTTTCTTTGTTCCGGCCATGTTCTTTTGGAAGATGTGCCGGGAACCGGTAAGACGATGCTCTTGCGCGCGTTTGCAAAGACCATCGGCAGCGATTTCAAGCGCATCCAGTTTACGCCGGATCTTTTGCCGTCTGATCTGACCGGTATCAATTTCTATAACCAGAAATCCGGTGAGTTCGAGTTCAGAAAAGGTCCATTATTTACCAATATTGTTCTGGCGGATGAGATTAACCGTGCTACGCCGAGAACGCAGTCCAGCTTACTTGAGGCGATGGAGGAGAGCCAGATCACGGTAGATGGAACAACGTATCCAATGGGCGAGCCATTCTTTGTTATGGCGACTCAGAACCCGGTGGAGTCCTATGGCACATTCCCGCTGCCGGAGGCTCAGTTAGATCGTTTCTTCATGAAGATCAGCCTGGGTTATATGACAAGAGAGCAGGAGATGGAGGTTATCTCCAGAGCCTCTTCCGGCGATATTTTGAAGACTCTGACTCCGGTGCTGACCCTGGATGAGATCAAGGAGATGAAGGAACAGTTCCGTCAGGTACGTGTGCAAAAAGATGTGCTCGGCTATATGATGGACATTGTGGCGAAGACGAGAACGGAGAGTCGTTTTGTCACCGGTGTATCCACCCGAGGCGCGATCGCATTCTATAAAGCATCGCAGGCGAAGGCAGCACTTGCCGGTCGTGATTATGTGATTCCGGAAGATGTGCTGGCGGTGATGCCGTATGTTCTCAGTCATCGTATCATTTCCCGTGGTGCAGAGAGCTTTGAGGATGCGAAGAAGTATATGAGTAAACTTGTTGAAGATATCCCGGTACCGCTGGAGACATTGAGATGATTTTATTTTTACTGGTATTTGCGATGGCATTATATGCCGTTCAGAAGTATTCCCTGGAACATGGTCTGGATGGTGTGAGTCTGAAAACGCATTTGGGAAAAAATGTGGTTGAACCGGGTGAACCTTTTTCCTGGACTGTTTCAGTGCTCAATAAAAAGCGGATGATGGTGCCGTATCTGCGTGTGAAGGAGCTGGCCCCGGAGGATCTTGTTTATGCCGGCAGTGGTGTGAGCGTTCTGGATAAGAAGTCTGCAGAAGCAAATTCTGTTCTGTACCTGGCTGGAAGACAGAGGACGGAAGTTACGAGAGATGTGACTTTGCCCAAACGCGGACGTTACTTTTTCCGCGGTGCTTCTGTTGAGGCAGGAGATTTCCTGGGATTAAAGACCAGGACGAAATCTTATGCGGAACTGGAAGAGATCGTGGTGAAACCGACTCCGTGTCCGGCTGGGGAACTTTCCCTGCTGCTCGGCGGTTTTCTCGGCGAGTATTCGGTGAGAAACAGTCTGCTGGAGGATCCTGTGCTGTCTATCGGATTTCGTGAGTATACGGGGCGTGAGCCGTTTCGTTCTATCAGCTGGACCCAAAGTGCAAAATACGGACGTCTGCTTGTAAAACAGTATGAGTGTACAGCTGACCTGACCTGTCAGATCCTGTTAAACATGGACCATGGCAGGACGTATATCGAGGGTGAAGACGCAAAAACTGCGGAATTGATGGAACGGTGCTTTTCCATGGTGCGCAGTGTGTGCGAGGAACTGGAACGCAGAAAGATCCCGTATGGATTTCTGACCAATGGTATTATCGCCGGTGCGGTGGGACATTGGAAACAGGTGGAAGATGGCCTTGGAGCAGCCCATCTGGAAACGGTTCTGGAAGGTCTTGGAAGAATGACCCATGAACATCAGGAAAGCATGGAAGAGTTTATCCAAAAGGTTCGCAAGGGAGTCCGCGGCGCAGAGAGCTTTGTTATTGTGACACCGGTGCGTGAACCGAGGATTGAAGCGCTGGTGCAGAGTCTGGAAGATCGCTGCGGCAATAAGGTTTTGTTTTTGTGTGCAGATGAAATGGAGGGATAAGGATGGGAGAGTACATATTAAAAGTCCTGACGGATATCCTGTTTTATCTTGCCATTTTTATGCCGATCATCAAGGCGTCGCCGCTGGCGATACAGATTACACTTGCTGTTGTCCCGGCTGCCTGGGCGGTATGGGTTAAAATGAATTGGAAGAAAAGAAATTTCATGGATGCCATGAGAGATCATTTTTCCCTGCAGACGAGACTGCTTGCAGTTTCTATTCCGTTGGAACTTTTTATTTTTGGTTTGGAATCATGGACAAAGATCAATGCACCGCTGGTGGTTGCTTTTGCTGCTGTTGGAATCCTTGCCTTGAAAACAGGGCGTATTGCTGACGGAAAACAGGGGAAAGGTATTTTCTGGTTCGTCAGTGGGCTGGAGCTGGCAGTGGTCCTGCTGATCGTGTTTGTTGTTTCATCGGATCAGTTTGTCGGCGGAATCCTGTCTCTTTTGGGAAACGGATATAAGATGCTGATACTTCCGATCGTTTTGTTCCTTCTTCAGGGAATGATCTCGATTCTGGAACTGGTTTGGCCGTATGTTATGGCAATCTTTTCCAGACATGAAGTGAAGTTCCAGGCAGATGAGAGTTTTACGATCACATCGGGCGAACTGGATATGGATTTGAAACAGGCCGAGCGGGTGGCCGGTGCTGAGGTGATTCGGGCATTTGGAATTCTGCTTGCAATTGCCCTGGTTGCCCTGTTTATTTTGTATCTCTATCGCAGGTTTTCCCGTGTGTCGGCGGAACGGGAACATCGGATCATGGGAACTGTCAGCCATAGTAGTCTGGCCCCGCAGGAGATAGACCGTGAGAAGCAGCCGTTGTTCGGCGGTGAGAGGAACGTTCGCTACTATTATCGTAAGTTTATGGAACTCTGCAAAAAGCAGGGAGGGTGGAAAAAAGGAAGCGTGACAACGAAACATGTTCATGAGGCTGCAAAGGAATACTGGAGCG
>JAFSFU010000133.1 GCA_017435025.1 Lachnospiraceae bacterium
CTTATCTTCACTGACTCCATCTAATTCTTCTTTCTCAAATTGTAGCTTCTTCTTTTTCTTTCCATCCGAAGGCTTTTCCTCCGCATCGGGAAGTCTGGCTCTTGCTCCTACTTCTAATTCTTCATGCATCCAAACGGTCTCCTTCCTAATCCAGCTCGATCATTTCTGCTTCCTCCCAGCGTCGGAACACTTCTTCTGACATATCCGAAGTCATGTTCACAACAGACTCCACGTCTTCTTTCTTCATCGGACAACCCGCCATGACTGCTCTTAACAAGGCAACCATCACATCCAGTCCTTCCGTCAGGCAGATCACATCATCATGCATCACACCAAGAGAATCACTGGTCATAAGAACCATTCCCTTTGGAAGTTTGGAAAACTCCACCGGTTCTTCTGATGGGAGTTCACCAGACTCCTCTTCTGCCACCTTTCCATTCAGAACATCTTCAACGTATGGATCATCGGTAGGATTTTTACATCCCATATCTTCGCATGTGACTTTCTGATCCATCCAATGATTTGCAATCTCCTTCATCTTTTCTTTGTAGAGGACACATTTTTTATCTGCATATTCTCTTACATGAAGATACTTTCTGTGATGTTTCTTCAAGATGCTTTCTTTCTCATAGAGAGAAACCAGCTCGCCAAGCATACAGCCAAGGCTGTCCACATCCTCAAACAACTGTTTCAACACTGCATCCGGTACACAATTATAACCACCACAATTTTTCTTATTTACGTTCATCCTTTTTCCTCCAATCCTATTCGTTCATTTCCGACCTCTCATTTAATTTGGTCGTCATGATCGCATACAACTTTGTTTCTTTCGGGAATTTATCCTTGAATGGGATAATGGTGTTCCCATAAAAAAGCAGCCCTTCACCTTCATTAGAATTTGTCACAAAACTAAGCTGATGAGGACTGATATTTAACTGTTTCGCGAGGATCTGTCTGTCGCCTCCCGCCTGATTTAACATATAAATGAAATCAGAGTTCTCAAAGATATTTTCAATCTCACGAGACGATAACAGATCTTTTACGTTCTGGGTAATTCCTGTCGGGATTCCACCCCATTTTCTAAATCTCTTCCAGATTTCAACCGTATAAGCCGCTGTCTGTTCTTCTTTTAAAAGCAGATGCATTTCATCGATATAATATCGGGTTGACTTTTTCGCTTCTCGGTTGATGGTCACTCGGTTCCACACCTGATCCTGTACTACCAGCATCCCAATCTTCTTAAGCTGTTTTCCCAGCTCTTTGATATCAAAACAAACCAGACGGTTACTGATATCCACGTTGGTTCGATGATTGAATACATTCAGGGAACCCTTGACATAAATTTCAAGTGCTGTGGCAATACGCTTTGCCTCTGTCTCTTCCTGTTCTAAAATACAGTTATAAAGATCTTCCAGAATCGGCATGTTCTCCGGCACTGGATTTTCCAGATATTTTCGGTAAATGATTCGCACACAACGGTCAATGATGGTCTTCTCCACCGGTTCCAGACCATTTTTATTTCCTACGATCAATTCACACAGCGACAATACAAAATCGGCCTTTAAGGAGATCGGCGATTCATCTTCCGAATAGTTCAGATTGATATCCATCGGATTCACATACTGCTTACTGTTTGGTGAGATATGAACCACCTGTCCGTGAAGCATCTGTGTAAGGGGACTGTACTCGCCCTCCGGATCACAGATGATGATATCATCACTTGTGATCAAAAACGCATTGGTCATTTCTCTTTTTGCTGAGAAAGACTTACCGGCACCAGGCGTACCCAAAATCAGTCCATTAGGATTTTTTAAAAGTTTTCGGTCCGCCATGATCATGTTATTGCTGATAGCATTAATCCCGTAATAAAGTGCTTCTCCGTCCTGGAATAATTCTTCTGTAGTAAAAGGCACAAAAATAGCAGTTGCCGAAGTAGTCAGTCCTCTCTGAATATCAATCTGATTGATACCGATCGGAAGGCTGCTCATAACACCTGCTTCCTGCTGATAATCCAAACGCTTTAGGGCACAATTATATTTCTGTGCAATACCCGCCGTCTGCATGATAATGTTATCCAGTTTTCTCTTTGTATCTGCGGTATTCATGATAAGTACCGTCACCATAAACATTCTCTCATTCCTGCTCTGCAGATCTTCCAGAAGTTTCTTTGCTTCTCCTCCATACGTCACAAGGTCCGATGGCAGTACATCCATATCATAACCGGAACGGACTGCTTTCTTCTGCTCTTCAATCTTCATTTTATCCAAATCCGTAATCTTCATCTTAATCTGACGGATTGCTTTGGCCTGATCGATACTCTGCACATGAAGATTGACTACAATAGAATTATCCATATCCAGGAATTCTGCCAGCATCTTATCTGAAAGTTCCGGTGCTAAGATCTGTAAGAACGATACAGCACCAATGTTGTTTCCCATCTGGAAATATGATTTATTCCCAAAGTTAAAACTGGTCGGTGCAATAAAGTCTTTCGTGGAAAGTCCCGTTCTTGCCACCATATCGAAATTGAACAAAAACGGTTCCTGCAGATCCGGATTCATGGTCTGATACAAAAGTTTCAGTCTCTCATACCCGGATAACGGATGGGAACTGACTCCCATAGCCTTTAAGTTATTCATAATATCGGTCTCGATACGTTCCAGTCTCGGTTTTGCAACTCTTACATTTTCTGCCTCAATGCCAAAAGTCACATACTTTTTACGCATGAGACCATTATTACCTTTTGCAAGCTGCGTCTTTAAAACCCCTGCATACTCTTCACGAATCTCATCAAACCCATCATTTTTCATTGGAAGTTCAATGCTTCCTTCCATCTCGCTCACATTCACCTACTGATTCATACAACTGATCTGAACGGAAATGCTCGGATCGAAATAATTGTAAAAATCACACCAGTATTCAAATGCTGCTGTTTTATCTTCATTCTGTGCCAGCTGATAGTTGATATCTCCAAACATGATACACTTCGTATAATGGGTATCATCTACTCGGCAGATACCATCTCGGAACATCTCCTGATAAGGAATGCTCTGCTGGGCTGTCTTAGGAACATTGCTGTTCTTCTTTTCACGGAGCTTTTTCTTTACCAGCTTTTTCTTCTGCTCTCCCGAAAGAATGGA
>JAFSFU010000134.1 GCA_017435025.1 Lachnospiraceae bacterium
ATACTGGATCGCACCGTCGGTCTGAATCAGAGATGCGCCTTCCACAGCAGCGACAAATAACTTGCTCTGCTTCATCACCTCGTCCGCCGATACACTCTTGGATTCACCTGCGATCTTTGTAAAGTTCTCACCTACAAGATACCCCTTTGTGATACCATCAGAAACAGTTGTTACATCCAGTGCGGAAACCTGAATGGCACTCTCATCATCCGGATACTGCTCCATAAATGTCATATACGTTTCTGCATCCTGAAAATCGATCAGAAGCTTTGCAACGCCGTCTGCCATCGTACATTCTTTGACGGTTGCTGCTGCTTCCTCACCGGATGCACCTACAGAATCATTGAACTCTGCAAGCATTTCTTCTGCGAAAGCCTTTAATTCCTCAGCACTGTAGTAGTCGTTCTCATACGTTTCCACAGTCGCACTGGTAACAATGCCTTCGCTTGTAATATACAGACTGGACTCAGTCGGAGCAAACACCTGCTCAGCCCCCGCGCCGGAACAGCCTGTAAGAATGGCCATCGAGACAGCCATGATCCATGCACATCTGTTTTTCATATGTTCCCCTTATTTCAGGGCTTTCGCCCTATCGCTTCTCCCTATGATTATCCACAAGAACATCCAAAATGTCAAGCGAATGAAACGGTTTATCTACAAATCTGCGTTTATTGTCTTCCACACAGTGGATAAATTCTGCGAGAATTTCTTCACTGACATTGAATGTGTACAATTTTTCAATGGAAGAGTATAACACATACTCCCAGGTATATCTGGTCGTATCCCTGCAGTTTCCTCTCGGCAGATCAAAGTATTCGCCGTTTAACTGCATCAGTTTCAGTTCAAAGACCGGTCTGATCAGCGCATTGGGAATATTATCTTTCAAAAGCGCCCGAAGCGACTGGTAAAGAAGCTTCAGCTCGTTTACAGCCTCCACGTTTTCTCTTCCGTAATAATCCGCAAATTCAAGAAAGTACGATCCGTAACAGGCCGCCTCCATATCAACCGCAATCTCACGAAAGTAATTGGTTACTTCCGCGCTCGCCAGTGTGTATGCTTCCTTCCCTTCATATAACGTAAACTTTCCAAACACAAAAGGAGCGGAACATGCCATCAGACTGTTACCCGGACGTCTGGCACCTCTGGCAAAAGCAGTGATCTTTCCGCGCTCACAAGTCAGGATGACCAGACGTCTGTCGTATTCTCCAACCGGAGATGCTTTCAAAACCATACCGGTCACACTCACCTGTTCCCTCATCTTCGTTCCTTTCTACGCACATTCAGCATTTATCTTGCAGATATCCGGGAATCTTAGATATCTTTCGGATTATATCCGTAATTCTTCATATACAGTTCACTGTCACGCCATTCTTTGCGAACCTTCACCCACAGCTGCAGATTCACTTTCGCATCCATCAGATTTTCAATCTCGATTCGTGCAGAAGTTCCGATTCGTTTCAGCATGGAGCCGCCTTTGCCGATGATAATGCCCTTATGAGATTCGCGCTCACAGATGATCGTCGCCTCAATATCAAAGATTCCATTGTCGCGCTCCGTCATCTTTTCGATCGTAACTGCGATTCCGTGAGGAATCTCATCCGACATCATGCGAAGTGCCTTCTCACGGATCAGCTCTGCTGCAATCTGTCGCATTGGCTGATCAGTCACAGTATCCTCATCGTAATACTGCGGGCCCTCCGGAAGATACTGGAAGATCGTATGGATCAATGTATCAGTATTATTCTTTCTCAATGCAGAAACCGGAATAATATCCTTAAAACGATATGCATCCTTATACGTTTCAATGGTCTTTAAAATATCTTCCTTCTTTACAGTATCAATCTTGTTGATAACCAGGATCACCGGTGTCTTTACACGATTCAGACTCTTTAAAACCTGCTGCTCGCTGGCACCGATATAATTTCCCGGCTCCACCAGCCACAGGATCACATCAACTTCTTTCAAGGTGTGCTCCGCCACACTTACCATATACTCACCAAGCTTATTTTTCGCTTTGTGAATACCCGGAGTATCCAGGAAAATAATCTGACCGCGCTCATCGGTGTAGACCGTCTGGATCCGGTTTCTTGTGGTCTGCGGTTTTTCAGATGTGATCGCGATCTTCTGTCCGATCAGATGGTTCATCAATGTAGACTTACCAACGTTCGGACGTCCGATCAATGTCACGAAACCGGACTTATATTTTTTCTTACTCATGCTCTCCTCCGTTTGCAGCACTGCCAAATAACGGGCGAATCTCGCCGAACATTTCGCTGTCTGCTTTGATCTTATCCTCATTACCGATAACACATACAGCATCTGTCTCAAGAATCTTTCGTACAATGCCTGCCAGTGCACGGATATCCTCTTTTGTCACTGTGAGAATCTCTTCTCTCTCTTTTTTCAGCATTTCATCTGTCACACCGGAATACCAAGCAGAAAGACCGCGAGATCCCTTTAAAGACGGACTTAACGGCGCATCAATATCGCTGATGGTGCCGATCACATACTTGGTCATGTCACGCTCATCCACATCGAAATTCTCCAGATATTCCGGAATTCCCATATAGATGTCATCGCTTTCCTTTACATTCGGATCACGGTAGGAAACAAAGTATCCCTCTCCGGAACGTCCCACACCGCTCATGCATCCATAAGCTCCGCCTTTCACGCGAAGATTCAGCCACAGATAATCATAGCTTAAGATCACCTTCAGTGTACGGAGCGCACCTGTGTATGCATACTCGCTGCCTGCAAATGTGCCGCATCGGGCAACATAATTGACCTGCGAGGAAGAAGTAAATCCTTCATTTTTATTTCCCTTCGGAGCAGTGAACGAATAAACCGTTCCATCTCCTGCCGGAAGATTGACAGCTAAATGCTTCATTGCCTCAGGGAGATAGGAATATCCCTCTTCATCAGCTGTATAGCTGACCGTCATATTTTCTACCGTAAGAAGCTGTCTCATTACACGTTTTAAACCTGCAATGATCTCATCCTTCTTTTTATCAAAATCGCGAACCCAGCCTTCCACACACTGGAAATAAGCCAGACCGCTAGTCATATCATTAAAATAAGAACTATCAGAGAAATAAGAAGTTGCTCTTGCCACTGCGATGGTGTGGCCGGAGCCCATTAACTTCATCTGTCCCTTAGATTTTACCTCGTTGAGAATCTCGCGAAGGCGCTTTTCATCGTCCAGCTTTGTCTCCGTAAAAATTTCTGACAGGATCTCAAATCCAACGCCCAGTTTTTCATATAAAACTCTCACATTGGCTGAGAACACGCTGGTAAATCCGTTTGTCCGCACATCCGGATATGTGGTCACGGAAAATCCGATTCCGCCGGTATTCAGGAAAATCTCGTTGCTGAGATCACTGTAGGTATGACGCTCAGTATCCACATATCCGAGCACGGATTTCAAAAGTGCCACATACGGAATATCCTCCATCGCCACACGGTTGATGTTGAACAGTACCTTCAGATAGCCGATCCCTGCAGTGAACAGATCATGGCGTACCACAGTTATACCATCGATTTTTGTCTCTTCGAAGATCAGTTTCGCCGGTTCTCTTCCGATATCCTCACGGCTCAACATCGGAATCTTCTCCAGATCTTCCTTGGAAGACGGCGTATCCTGATAGAGTTTCAGCTCCTCTGTCTGACGGATGATCGCATCAATCTCCTCATCTGACAGACTCTCTTTGTATTCTTTCAGTTTCTTCGCAGTCTCCGCATCCATTTCCGCAGTCATGTTGCGTTTTGGACTGGCGATCACAACCGTCTCATACGGGTTATCCAGAAGATATTTGCGAATCAGACCCTCAAAATACCCCTCATCAACACCGGCTTTTAAAGCTGCAAATGTCTCTTCATATTCCAGATGCATCATCGGATCGCCGCCGTAAAGCCAGCTGTCTAAACACTGAAGACCATACATCAATCCCTTCGGTGCAGAACCAAAATCAGCCTCTCGATAATGGAACTCAAAATAGTTGATTCCGGCACGGATACTCTTATTGTCCAGTCCATCTGCCAGCTTTCTCAATGTTCCTTTTACAACTGCCAGAAATTCACCCTTCTGCTCCTTATTGGCATTCTTCGAGATAACAGAAAAATACGGCTGAAGGATTCCACTCTCATAACCGCCCATGATATCGTCACCGATCTCTGCATCCAGAAGTGCCTGCTTCAACGGAGCACCCGGTGCATCCAGCAGCACGTACTCCAATACCTGGAATGCAATGTATTCTTTCGGTGAAAGTTCATTGCCGGCAGATGTATTCAGAGACAGGTAGGTTGCATGTTCCAGATCTTCATTTTCAGATACCGGGTAGAAAATCTCTTTTTCCACCGGTGCTTCAAACGCTTTCTGAATCTGAATCTCTGAATCAATATCCATCCTCTCATAGTTGGAAAGATACTCTTTATCCAGCCAGTCCAACTTCTCCGCCATATCCATATCGCCATACAGATACAGATAGCTGTTGGATGGATGATAATATTTTTTATAGAATGCAAGATATTTCTCATATGTCAGATTCGGAATCTCCTCCGGATCACCACCGGATTCAAAACCATAACAGGTATCCGGGAACATTTCCGCCTTGATCACACGGTCAAGGACACTCTCCGGAGAGGAGAATGCTCCCTTCATTTCATTATAAACAACACCGTTGTAAGTCAGTTCTCCCTCTGAATCTTCCAATTCATAGTGCCAGCCTTCCTGCATGAAGATCTTTTCTTCTTTATCGATGTTCGGATTCAGCACGGCGTCCATATAAACATCCATCAGGTTCTGGAAGTCTGCATCGTTACAGCTTGCAATCGGATATACCGTCTTATCCGGATAAGTCATCGCATTTAGAAATGTGTTCAAAGAACCCTTTACTAACTCCACAAACGGATCTTTCACCGGGAATTTCTTTGAACCGCAGAGCACACTGTGCTCAATGATGTGCGGAACACCGGTGCTGTCCTCCGGCGGGGTACGAAAACCGACAAAAAACACTTTGTTTTCGTCTTCTGCACTCATCAGAAAGACCTTTGCTCCGGTCTTCTTATGCTCCAGAATATATCCGATGGAGTTTAATTCATGGATCTCCCGCTCCTCCACCAGCTGATAAGCAGAAAGTCTGCTCAGTTTTTCAGTTTGATTCAGCATTTAAAATTCCTCTCTAAATTACATATTTCCCACAAAGGAATCTTTTAAGATCGCAAAACACTCACGCACACAAAAATGCAGGAACATAACCGGATCTGTCTTAGCTGCAATACCGGTCACATTCTGTATTCCGATTTCTTTGGCAATGGATTTTGCACGAAATACATGGAAATTACTGGTAATGATTCCTACACGAATCGTCACCTCTTCATCCGGAGGTACCAGATATCCGGATTGAGCCATCAGATTTTTGATCCATGCCCGACGGTTCACTTCTCGGTTGTCGATCATCGATTTACTATAAATCAGATTCTCGTACGTATTGGTGGACCGTTCTTCCCTCATCATCTGATGCTCCGGAACTCCCTTCTCTTTCAGGTAGTTGTACATCAGACTGGCTTCCGATACATCCTCTCCCGGACACTGTCCGCCGGAAAGTACAAAAACTGTATTGGGATGCACCTTAGAATACTCGAATGCCCTGTCCAATCGATACTGAAGGGTCTTATTGATCGTCTTACCATTTACCTGAGAACCCAAAACTACCACATAGTCTGCACTGTGCTTTTGAAGTGAGATAATATGAAATCCCATCAATACTTCAATAAAAACAAATACCGTGAACAAGGCAGCTACGATCGTCACAACTGAAACTTCCAAACGCAGAGGAATCCGTTCCCGAATCAGAGGATAATAACGCATCACCAGACTCATAACCGCCAGAACTGCCGCCAGGATGACCCAGATGATCGAAAACGATGTCCCTGCTCCGGCGTACAACACAATCACGCCGTAATAAACCAGACATAAAAAACTTAAAACACCGAACACAACGGTCATCGCTTCGCCTCCTCTCCTGTACCGGCATATCTGCCGTCCTGATTATTCTTCTTCCTTTTTTCTTAGAATATCATACTTGTCCGCGGTCTCGCTCAAGTCGATATAAAGCTGCTGCTTCGGATGCGGAGCACTCTCCTGGCTCACGCCCTCCTCTGTATAAATGCCACGAACCAGAGCAGAAACATTTCTTCCGTCCGGCTTCATGATCTCAATAGTCTCACCAACAGAGAATTTATTTTTCTGCTCGATCTTCGCAAATCCTCTCTCGTCATTGCATTCCACAGTGCCCAGATACACATAATTCTTTACATAGGTATTACTGTCGTAAATCTGGGTATTGCTGTCCGGTTTACCAAAGTAAAAACCTGTTGTAAACTCACGGTATGTGCATTTTCCGATTTCTTCTTTGTACCATTCCATATTGGCATAGTATTTTTCCGGACTTTCCATATAATCATCGATGGCCTTACG
>JAFSFU010000135.1 GCA_017435025.1 Lachnospiraceae bacterium
GAAAGATCAAGGTTGTTTAAAGCTTTAACAATGCCGCTATCTGTACGGAATTCTACTGATAAATTTTTAATTTCAACAGCATTTTTATTATTCACTGCACTCATCTCGGCACCTCCTTAACGTAATCTCGGGTCAAGTGCGTCACGAAGACCATCACCTAAAAGGTTCAGGGAAAGGATTGTAGTCATGATCGCAAGACCTGGGAATAAACACATGTAGCTGTAGTCACGGATGTATGCACGGGATGCAGACAGCATAGCGCCCCACTCCGGTCTCGGAGCCGGAATACCAAGTCCGATGAAGGACAGACCAGCGATGGACAGGATTACGGATGCAACCTGAAGTGTAGTCTGAACGATGATCGGAGCCAAGCTGTTCGGAAGTACATCTTTGAAAATAATACGCGCATCTTTTGCACCGATCGCACGAGCTGCCTCAACGTACTCAGCGTCACGGGCTGTCATAACAGCACCACGAACAACTCGGGAGAATGTCGGGATGGAAGATACGGCCTGGGCAATAACCAGGTTGATAATGGAGTTACCAAGGGAAGCCACGATACAGATCGCAAGAAGAGTACCCGGAACCGCAAGGAAAATATCCATAATACGCATGATGATCATATCTACTTTTCCGCCATAGTAACCGGCAGCTGCACCAAGTACAAGACCTACTGCAAGAGCTACGATTACAGTTACAAGACCGATGGACAGAGAAGTTGTAGAACCATACATTACACGGTTGAAGATATCACGGCCCATTTCGTCTGTACCGAACCAGTGTGCAGCAGACGGACCCTGAAGAGCCTCACCATAGTTTGTTTTAATAATCTGAGAATCGTAATCATAGAACACTGGGGATAATAAAGCGATAAGAGCCAGTGCGATAACGATGATCAAACCGATAACGGCTGTTTTATTACGACAGAGACGTTTAAATGTATCCATAAACTGGCTCTGAGATTTTTTCGTTTCTTTGCTCATTAATTATTTCCCCCTTTCTTATTTGTACTGTGCCTTGATTCGCGGATCGATGAAACCGTAGATAAGGTCAACGATAAGGTTGATGATCGCGAAGGACAGAGCGAAGATGATTACACAACCCATTACGGACGGAATATCACGACCCTGAATGGACTGAATCATGAAACGGCCAATACCCGGCCAGGAGAATACGGACTCAGTTAATACGGAACCACCAAGCATGGAACCCATCTGAAGACCGATAACTGTTGTTGTCGGAATCAGAGCATTACGAAGAGCGTGGTCGATGATAACTTTGTTCTCCGGAAGACCTTTCGCACGTACGGTACGGATATAATCCTGACGGATTGTCTCCAGCATGGAGGAACGTGTTGTACGGGCGATGGAAGCCATGTGCATGAAACCAAGTGCGAAGGACGGAAGTACAAGGCTCTTCCAGCCTGCATCGGCACCAGCTACCGGGAACCAGCCAAGTTTAACAGAGAATAACAGGATCAGTAAGAGACCCATCCAGAATACCGGCATCGAGATACCGACTAGGGCAATAAACATACTGATACCATCGAACCAGCTGTTTTGTTTAATTGCGGCTATGACACCAAGCGGAAGTGCAAGGGCGATTGCTACGACTGTAGATGTTAATGCTAACTGTGCTGTATTTGGAAGACGAGAGAAAATCTCTAACGCTACCGGATCACGTGTCTTATAAGATTCGCCCATGTCACCGCGACAAAGGTCGAACATATAACGGCCATAGCGTACCAGGAACGGATCGTTTAAGCCCATCTCCTCACGGAGGGCTGCGATATCCTCAGGACGAGCCTGCTCACCGAGGATTGTCTTCGCCGGATCACCCGGAGCCAGGTCGAGGATGAAGAATACCAAAAGGGAAACGCCTAATAATACCGGAATAAGGGCAATGAGACGCTTGATGATAAATTTGATCATAACGTGTATCCTCTCCTTTCGTTCATTATAACATTTTTGCTATTTGATAAAAACTTCTTCTACTTAAAACCGGACCTGCCCTCGATGAACAGGTCCGGATTTAAATCATTTAAAAACTAACGATCTGACTGATTAGTTAAGACTTGATTATTCCCAGCTGAATAAGGAGTAGTCTGTGTTACCACCAGCGTTTACATTGAATCCCTTAAGGTTTGCATTGTAAGCACGTGTGTTATTTCTCATGTAAAGCGGGATCTGCGGGCACATTTCGTTGAGCTTCTTGTTAAGCTCTGTAACGATAGCCTGGTTAGCAGCCGGATCAACTGTTGTCTGCATGGACTCGATGAGAGCGTCAACTTCCGGATCAGCAAGACGTGTCTTGTTGGAGGAGTTGATGGATGCGGAGTGCCATACGCCCTGTGCGTATGCAAGCATTGTACCGGATGTGTAACCACCGATCGCTGCATCGTAATCACCTGTTGCTGTTACGTCAAGGTATGTAGCAAGGTCCATGGACTCAAGAGCTACATCAACACCAAGAGTTTCTTTTAAGCTGGACTGGATAACC
>JAFSFU010000136.1 GCA_017435025.1 Lachnospiraceae bacterium
GGGCATATCCAGATACTGAC
The DNA here is from genome assembly GCA_017435025.1 of Lachnospiraceae bacterium. The sequence goes on from JAFSFU010000136.1 coordinate 21, forward strand.
ATCCGCCGCATTTCTTGAAATTCGGACACGGTTTCTCCCTTTTGGAAATTGTCGGTGTGCCAACATTATGTTCCTTGTCTATGCGTTTCTTTCCTTCCATCCTCTATCTCCATTTCTGCGCCAACATGCACGTGATTATCAACTTGATTTTTTTATCGGTTCTATCTATAATACTTCATTATAGCTTTTTTTCGCCTATAATTCCAGCACTTTCAGAAAGGACACAAAAACATGGAATTCTATATTGATAAAACATTATACACCGGCGCACCGGAAGACACATCCAACAGACTTCCAAAGGAAATCCGCACCTACGAACTCCTGGACTCCTTAGAAGTCCCGTACAGCAGACTGGATCACGATGCGACTGCCTCCATCGAATACTGCATGGACGTAGAAAAGATCCTCGGCATCCATATCTGCAAAAACCTCTTCCTCTGTAATCAGCAGAAAACAAAATTTTATATGCTGATGATGCCTGGCAACAAAAAATTCAAGACCAAAAATCTCTCCAAACAGATCAACTCCGCGAGATTATCCTTCGCCGGAGATGAATTTATGGAGAAATTCCTCGATATCACCCCTGGTTCCGTCAGTGTTCTTGGTCTCGCAAATGACCATGAGAATCAGGTGCAGCTGCTGATCGATGCAGATGTTCTGAAAGATGAATACATCGGCTGTCATCCGTGCATCAACACATCCAGTTTAAAAATAAAGACAGCAGACCTTCTGGAAAAAATCCTGCCTGCTGTCCATCATGAATATATTTTAGTTAATCTGCCCTGGGAAGAATAATCCTCCCAGGGATTTTTATATCTTCTGAAAACCTCGTTTTCATGCCAAATCCGGTAAAAAGCCAATACCACTACAGCATTGCACCGCTCGGTCCAAACGTATAGCTGACCCCATCGATCACCATTGTTGTATTTGCCACCATTGCACCGCCCTTTGCCGGGTCCAGATAGTACCAGTTGCCGTCCGGTTTCACCCAGCCGGTATAGTGGCCGGTCTCATGGTCAAAGTACCAGATATCACCGATCTTTACCCAACTGCCCGGTGTATAATCGTGACGATCCGTTGTCTGCGCTGCAGCATAATCTTTAAATGCAAATTCAAGACATACGTTTCCATTGATACCATTTACTTTTCCCTTATCGGTACACTGCCACATGGTTCGGTTGTTCATACGATGATCACCGCCATATCTTGCCAGCCAGAGATCATATTTGAACTGTTTGGTATCCATCTCATCGCGGAATTTATAATAATCACTGTAAATGATCGGTGTATAACCTGCATCTTCCACCACCTTACAGAACGCATTGACCACATCGGTCAGCTCCTGCACAGATAAGTCCATAATATACTGAGACTCCACATCCACCGCCAATGGATACGTAATATCATAAGGAGCAGCTTTCTCAAGTGCATATCTGGCTGCTGCTTTCGCCTCTTCTACGGTTCTTGTCTGCAAATACACATACGGGGATGTGTGCACACCGTTGGCCTTCGCCTCACGCATATTTTTGTCGTAATACGGATCCATCGTATACTCACCTTCATATCCGAAAGAACCCATACGAACCAGGGCAAAAGAAATATCGTCCGCTGCAACTTTTCCCCAATTCACGTCTCCCTGCCATTTGGAAACACTGACACCGCGAAGAAGTGCACCGTCAATGCGGTTTCCCATATCATCGATATAGGAGCCTCCATTCTTTGTCCACGCGTTTACCACCGCTCCCGGTCCACCGGACTGAGCAGATTCCGTATACTGCTGCGCTCCCGGAGCGCCCGGTCCCAGACTCTCGTCAAATTCTGCCGCAAAAGAAGTCATACACGGCTGAGCCATCAAACATGCTGCCACCACGGCAACTGCAAATACTTTTTTGTTCATGTCTATCGCCTTCCTTTAGTAAAAGTTATATTACACAATTGAAAAGTCCTTCAACGGGACGCATTCATTATAATACATTTTTTCCCTAAAGTGTTTAAGTATTTCTTAACCTTTTTGCGGCAATCTTAAGGTATTATTTCTCAGATACAGTATTTCCTGTCATCTTAAGAATCAGCAGCACACCCACTGTCAATCCAAAACCGATCGGAAGCGCGATCCACGCCGACTGTACAAAACCAGCAACCAGATAAGTGACAAATGAGATGGCTGCAACCGTCAATGCGTACGGCAGCTGCGTCGTAACATGGTTCACATGCTCGCACTGCGCGCCCGCCGAAGCCATGATCGTTGTGTCAGAGATCGGAGAACAGTGATCGCCGCACACTGCACCTGCCATGCAGGCGGAAATGGAAATGATCATCAATTCCGGATTCGTATTCTGGAACACCGCCACGACGATCGGAATCAGGATACCAAAGGTTCCCCAGGAAGTTCCCGTTGCAAAAGCAAGAAAACAGCCCACCAAAAAGATGATCGCCGGAAGGAAATTCAAAAGTTTCTCTGCACCGGAAGTCACAAGACCTGCCACATAAACATCGGCACCTAAACTGTCCGTCATAGCCTTTAATGTCCACGCAAAAGTTAAGATTAAGATGGCCGATACCATTGACTTAAAGCCCTCCGGTACACAATCCATACACTCTTTAAAAGATAAAACACCGCGAATCTTATACAGAACAATGGTGATGATCAATCCAAAGAAACTTCCGTACGTAAGACCAAGATCCGCATCGCTCTCCGAAAAAGCTGTGATAAAATCCACGCCATCAAAGAAGCCACCGGTATATAACATACCGATCACGCAGCATGTGATCAGAGCCAGAATCGGAATGATCAGGTCCGCTACCGTTCCTTTCGGATTTACAATCGCTTCTTCCACACTTTCATAAGAACGTCCGGAGGTTGTAAAAAGATCACCGTTTACCGCATTCTTTTCATGTTTTTTCATGGAACCGAAATCAATTTTCAGTATGATAAGTCCGACCATCATCACCAAGGTCAACAGCGCATAAAAATTGTACGGAATTGCCTTTAAAAACAAAGTAAATCCATCTTCTCCTTCCACAAATCCGGTCACGGCAGCTGCCCAGGAAGAGATTGGCGCAATGATACAGATCGGAGCCGCTGTCGAGTCGATCAGATATGCCAGTTTTGCACGGGACACTTTGAACTTATCTGTCACCGGCCGCATTACACTTCCCACGGTCAGGCAGTTAAAATAATCATCAATAAAGATCAGCACACCAAGGAAAACCGTCGTTAACTGCGCACCGACACGACCTTTGATCTTTCCCGCCGCGAACTGTCCAAACGCTGCGGAACCGCCGGCCCGATTCATCAAACAGACCATGATACCAAGAATTACAAGAAAAATGATAATTCCCACATTGCTTTCATCCGACAATACTGCAATGATACCATCCTCAAAAATATGGTTCATCGCCTTCTCAAAATTCATCCCGGAATACAGGAATCCTCCTGCTAAAATTCCGATAAATAAGGAGCTGTATACCTCCTTTGTCAATAACGCCAGCGCGATCGCTACGATCGGCGGCACCAGTGCCCATGCTGTTGCATAAACTTCCATGTTCTCTTTCATCCTCTCTTATGTTTTTTGAAACAAAAAACACCACAAACGATAGTCCTTATGGAAAGACGCGTTTGTGGTGTAAATATCAAAAAAACACAAATAAAGAATGTTTCATTCTCTCAACAGCACAAGATAGCGCTCCACATCATGTGACAGTCTGCCGGATCTTATCCGTCAGCCCAGGACACTCACATGGACCTGTGAATATCCTTCGGCAGTCTCCCCTTTCCTGTAAACAGCCGGTCCGGCCTTTTATCTACAGTACTCTTGAATCCTGCGCCTCTATCTTTCTATAATCTGCTATGTTTGCAGATGTATTTTGTTTTCATATGTGCCATTGTAATACTTTTATGTAAAAAAGTAAAGAGGAAATTTTTATCTGATCACTCCCTCAGCTTCCAGAATGGACTTCGGGATCTGACGTGCTCTGCCCTCTTTCAGTACGATTGCAGTACGTGCCGGCAGATAGATTTCAATAAAGTTCTGACCATTGAATCTCTTGACCGGGTACTTGATATGCTCAACATTTCCGAAACCGCCGTACTTTGCATCGTCTGTGCAAAGCTCAACGGTATAGTCCGCATACTTATTAACCGGAATCAATACATTCTGAAGAGAATTGGTCGGATGGAAGTTGAACGCAAACAAAAGTCCCTTGCGGTAGAACGCGATCATCTTCTCCGGTTCCTTGGAAAGCTTCAGATCGCCCATTCTCTGCTCAAAGATCTTATTATCTTTTGTCAGCGCGATCATATCCTGATCGAAATCACCAAGCCACTGGTATTTCAGGAATCCGTTGTCACGGAGACTCCACTGGCGACGGCAGTAATGGAAACTCCATCCATTGCCCTCACGCGGGAAATCAATCCATTCCGGATGTCCAAATTCATTACCCATAAAGTTCAGGTACGCCTCACCACCGGCTGCGATAGAGAAGAGACGGATCATCTTGTGGAGGGCAATCGCACGGTCGATCACAGGATTGTGACAGGATTTATCCATATCGGAATACATATTGGCACCTGCCAGACGGAAGATCATTGTCTGGTCGCCTACCAGTGCCTGATCATGGCTCTCTACATATGCAACAGTGCCTTCACCAGGTCTTCTGAGACACATATTGCCCCACATACCGTTGATATTCCATCCTTCATCTGTGGACTCTTTTACTGCCTTAATCCACATATCCGGCATACCCATAGCCAGACGATAGTCAAATCCAATACCGCCATCCTCAATCGGCAGGCACATGCCCGGCATACCAGACATATCCTCTGCAATTGTGATCGCTTTCGGATTTACCTGACGGATCAGTTCATTTGCAAGCTGTAAATATGTAATCGCTTCCACATGGGTATTCATGGAGAAGTACTTATTATCATTATCAAAATTGCTTCCGAGACCATGGTCATGGTACAGCATAGAAGTAACACCATCAAAACGGAAACCGTCAAAGTGATATTCCGTCATCCAGAATTTTAAGTTGGAAAGAAGGAAATGGATCACTCCATCTTTTCCGTAGTCGAAGCACTTGGTGCCCCACGCCGGATGCTCACCCTTTTCACCGTCATGGAAGAACTGCCATGTGGTACCGTCGAACATATTGATACCTTCTGCAGTATTCTTAACGGCATGAGAATGAACCACGTCAAGAAGAACACGGATTCCCATCTCATGAGCCTTATTTACCAGATATTTTAAATCTTCCGGTTTACCGAACCAGCTGGACGCCGCGAAGAAGTTGGATACCTGATAACCGAAGCTTCCATAGTACGGATGCTCCATAATCGCCATCAGCTGAATCGTATTGTAACCGGACTCCTTTACACGCGGAAGGGTATAGTCCGCAAAGTCACGGTAAGAACCTACCTTGCCCTCTTCCTGTGCCATACCTACATGAGCTTCATAAATGTAAAGACCTTTTTCCGCCTTAAACTTCTTGTCTGTCCATTCAAACACTTTGGCATCATCCACTACTTCACCGGTCCAGGTAATCGTCTGCGGATCCTGTGTTACACGGCGGATATAAAGCGGAATATGCTCGGAAATATTGCCGAAAGCCTCAACAACAGCTTTAACCTTACAGCCTTCCCAGAGTTCTTCTTCCTTTAAATAAATCTCCCAGTTTCCGTTACCAATGGAAGTTAACGGGTGGGAAGTCTTGCTCCAGTTGTTAAATTCACCGGTCAGCCAAAGCTGGCTCGCACTCGGCGCCCACTCACGGTAAACCCATCCATTCTTAATATGATGGATACCAAAATACTCATGGGCATTGGCAAAATCTTTTAACTTGCCGCCTTCCGGAAGAATACGGCTCTTAGTAGTATTATATAAATGCATGCGAAGACCGATGTCTCCTTCAAACGGCATTAACTGCGGGTTTAATTCAAGAATACGATACATAGTTTTCCTCCTGTTATTGTAGTCTTTCATAATTATGTTAATCTAATGATACTCCGTATCCGTGTTTACGTCAAGTTAGGGTACCTTTATTGATGTTCCTCTTCTACACCAACGCGCCCGCAGATATCATTCAGACAGCACTTGCTGCAGTACGGTTTCGTTCTTGCGGTACAGACATCACGACCATGATTCACCAGACGATGGCAGAAATCATTCCCCTCTTCCGGCGGAATAATCTTCCATAAGGCCATCTCCACCTTCTTCGGTTCCTTGATTCCATCCACCAGACCAATTCGATTTACCAGACGAATACAGTGGGTATCGGTAACGATCGCAGGCTTTCCGAAGACATCTCCCATGATCAGATTTGCACTTTTTCTTCCCACACCCGGAAGTTTTAACAGTGCATCAAAATCATCCGGTACATTTCCGTTATACTCGTCACGAATGATCTTCATGCAGGCACTGATGTCACGCGCTTTGCTTCGACCGAGTCCACACGGCTTCACGATTGCTTCAATTTCATCTACATCCGCTTCAGCTAACGATTCCACATCAGGGAATCTCTCATATAATTTTTCTACTACCACATTTACACGGGCATCCGTACACTGCGCAGCAAGACGGACACTGACAAGCAGTTTCCATGCTTCATTATAGTCCAGTGTGCAGTCAGCATCCGGATACTCCGCTTTCAAACGAGCGATCACCAGCTCCGCTAATTTTTTCTTCTCATCCATACTATCACCCCTGTTTATAAACCAGGATTTCTCTCTTTCAAAAACGCTACATATGCATCGCCGGGCATCGGTCTCGCATGATAGAATCCCTGGATCATATCAATGGTCAACTCTTTTGCTGTCTGGTTTTCCTTTTCCTCCTCAATACCTTCGGCCACGACGATCAGACCGGAATTGTGAAGTAATTCCACCAAAAGCTTTACAGTATGACATTTTCTCTCACCTTTTGTTATATTGGCAATGAGGCTTGAATCCAGTTTTACCGTCTCAAAAGGCATCTCCAACATCATTGCCAGATTGGAGTAACCAATTCCGAAATCATCAAGATAGAACCGAATTCCCATTTCTCCAAGATTCATCATAATTTCCCGAACACGTTGTGGATCTTCAACCATAGTTCTCTCAGTAATTTCAATTCGAAGCTTCTCAGGTCCAACCTTATATTTGCTGCAAAGCTTACGAAGACGCTCCTCAAATCTGAGATCCAGCAGCTGTTGGCAGGCCATATTGACCGATATCTGCCCGATTGGAAGTTCCCGATTCTCTGCAAAGAAACGACATACCTTTTCCAGTACAATCCACGTAATATCATCCATCAAACCATTTTTTTCTGCCAACGGAATAAATTCTGCCGGAGAAATAAAAGAACCATCCGTATCCTGCAATCTAAGAAGCGACTCTGCTGTACGGAAACAATCCTCTGCACAATCGTAGATTGGTTGGAAATAAACCTGAAAACTATTCTCATCAATTGCTTTTTTTACGCGACGCAATACATATTCTTTTCTTTCATATTGATACTTTAATTCAGGACCAAAATACATACAGGCATTTCCGCCATTCTCGCGAATAAGAGAAATCGTATACTCCAACTGATCCACTGCCGTGTTTTCATCACAATCGGAAAAATCTATCAGACGATGGGCTATGCTCACACGAACCATAGCATCGATGTCACCATCGCCCCATGGCAGTTCAAAACGTTTTTTTATCTGTTCTACAAGGCGTTCGGCTTCCCCCCGATCGTCCATTTGGGTCATCATTAAAAACGTCGTATTTCCAAACCTGCAAACATTATAACCGGATATCTTCCGATTCAGATATCCCGCGATCTGAAACAAAACAGTATCTCCGAGTTTAACACCAAATTTCTTGTTCACCTCTTCGTACTTTTCCAGATAGACCATTACGAGGTGCAATTTCTGCCCTTTCTTCTTTCTTGATTGAAGATCCTGCGTAAAAGTAACACGATTTGCAAGACCTGTTAATGCATCACGGCCATTGCGGCTGCTTTGAAAGTTGATGAACAAAACCATATTAACAAGTGCAGCCATCATGCCGGTAAACATCGTATCCGGAAATACTATCTGCACGATCACAATCATAAGAACTAACGGCGGGATTGTCTGTATTACGTGGTTCATTGTGCTTCCCACCCGGCTTTTGTTGCGAATATAACACGCACAGAACATTCCAACTTCAATTACAAGAGGCAAAAATCCGATTTTGTTCAACGGACCGCGCATATAAACACCATTGGTAAAATGAAAGATCCATCCGGTCCAAAAATTTGTAATGTTCAATAACAGCAGCAGAACTGCAAACGAGATCGTAATTCCAGTCGCAATATAAAAACAATGCTTGTCCGATGCATACTCAAACATAATATAAAAGCAGTATATCGCAACTACCGAGAATGTCATATCCAGCACAATAAAATAACCTGTATTGATAAGCATGTTTAACCAATACGGAACCACTTTAACAGCCATGATCATCAGAATTGAAGCAATGTTAAATACGATCATGATCATCGATAACGTCAAACCATATGTATACAGCTGATATCGGGTATTGCTATGACTTTGCCGATCCCAGTGGTATATAAATATTACTCCCAGAATCACCAATGCGATTATCTCAATTTTAATCGAATTTTCCACGGATTTTCTCCTCTTTCTTTAAAGGAACTCATACAAATTTATCATAGCACTTTTGTGTCAGAATTTCAATTTGAACAGCATTCTGTTTGCAGTTTCTTTCTCTCTGTGCTATACTGTATACAAGAAAATTCTTAAACTATCATATAAAGGAGGCGAGAGTATGAAAAAAAATCATCTTCTTGCACTTGCAGCTGTTCTTATCGTTGGAGCTGTTTCCGTTACTTCTTATACAAGATATGTTTCTCCGGTCGCCAAAGAATACAGTATCCTTACTCCGGATTCCGAAGAAATCGAACTGGAAGAGGGAATGCTGATTATCGATGATGAAGATGTTCCGTTAGCTGACGGTCCTGGCGGTCCTGGTGGTCCAGCTTCTAATGGTCCTGGCGGTCCCGGTGCATCTCCTGCTCCTTCAGAACAACCGACTGCACAGATTACAGTTGACAAAAACTTGCAGCGCCTTGTTGACCTCGTAAACCAGGAGCGCGCTAAAGCTGGTCTTACACCACTCACAATGGTAGAAGAAACCAATACAGCTGCCGGCATCCGAGCAAAAGAAATTTACAATAAATTTGCACATGAACGTCCTGATGGCAGCAAGTATCGTACCGTTCTCGACCAGTGCAATGTTTCCTATAGTTACTGCGGTGAAAACGTTGCCTATGGTTATCGTTCTCCAGATGCGGTAATGGACGGCTGGATGAACAGCGAAGGTCATAAAGCAAATATTCTGAATGAACGTTTTACAAAAATTGGTGTGGGTCATTATAAGGGGTCAAATGGTTACGATTACTGGTCCCAGTTATTTACCAATTAGTTTCCACTAAAAGATGTCATCACTTTTGATGGCATCTTTTATTTATTACACTTTCTGTAATTAAAGTCCCAAGAATATTAAAAATACCCGGTTTGCATACATTTAATATATACAGACCGGGTATTAAAAAGGGGAGGATAAGTATTAATCCTTATCATTGGTACTAATTGTAGTATTTCCCTAATTGTCCTCTCTATTCATTTTCTTCAAAACTTTTTTCATCTCTTTCCGATTCAGACTTGCCGCTCCACCGCAAATCATATATAATGATAGGCGACATAAAACCAAAGAAAAGAGGTATTATAATGAGACAGTTCGCAGGAATCATCATTGCGTTTATTATGCTTCTGGTCATGTTAAAAGGGTATCCGAAGATTGCCAAAGGAAAGAAAGCACCTTTGGGACCGGTACTTATGATCACCGGTCTGATTATGGCTGTAATTTCCGGACTCTCTATCAGCACAATGGGTCAGGCATTCGTAGATGTTTTCACAACATTTTCTTCCCTGCAGACCCTGATTGTTGTTGTAGAGATCGGTATTCTAGCTAATATCCTGAAACAGTACGGTCTTCTGAATAAAGTCGTAAGAGCGCTGGAAAAACTGATTCCGAGCAAAAAGACCCTGATCATTATGTTCCCGGCCCTGATGGGACTTCTTCCGGTACCGGGCGGCGCATTCCTTTCCGCTCCATTCGTTGATTCTCTTGGAAATGACCTGAAGATGTCGGGCGAAAAGAAAGCTGCTGCAAATCTTTATTTCCGCCATATTGCAATGTTCATTCTTCCATACAACAGTACCATGCTGGCAATCGCATCCGCACTTCCGGAGATCAGTATTTACAAACTGATCGGACTCAATCTTCCGTTTATGCTGACCCTGCTGATCGGTGCCTACTGTTTTTACGTGAAGGCTGCACCTTCTGCGGTTACGGAAAGTTCCGGTTTCAGCTTGGGACCGTTAAAAGATGTATTTCTTTACCTCGCCCCGATTTATATGGCTGTTGTGTTTAACACAGTCTTTCATCTGGATATGTATATTTCTCTCCTGCTCTGTATTTTACTGACCTTCTTCCTGATCGGTAAAGATAAGAGCGAGTACATAAAGACAATCGTAAAAGGATTCAGCATCGATACATTTCTGATGCTGGCCGGCGTTTACTTTATGCAGAATATCATCCTGAATCTGGACTATGTTATGGTCAGTGTGGGAGGTATCCTCTCCGGTCAGTCTATCCTCGGATTTATGATCATCGTACCTCTCGTAGGTTTGGCGTTTGGTCTTTCCACCGGTATGAATCTGGTTCCAATGGGTATTCTTCTCCCATTCGTCGCCGGCATGAATCTTCCGGTCATCGCACAGACTGTATATGCTATGTATATCCTGGTATGGAGCTTCCTTGGATACTATTTCTCACCGTTCCATCTGTGTCAGCTCCTGTCCATCAAATACATGGGCTGTGACACGAAAAAAGTATATCGTCAGCACTTGAAGATGATGCCGATCCTCTGCATCGCCGTTGTCATCTTATTCCTGATCTACAATATGATCCTTTTATAATCGTATCAGATACTATAAAAAGGGAACGGATTTCCGGCTGTTTTCGACCGAAAGTCCGCTCCCTTTTTCTTTTCACTGTTCTTCTATGATACATCTCCGATATCAATGATCTCGCATCCCTGATAGAAAAACTTCAATATTTCCATGCATCCTTTCCCGGATTTTGCCATACCCTGAGCTCCATTCTGGCTCATGCCGACACCATGGCCGTAACCGCCGCCGTAGATGGTAAAAGTCGTCACTTGTTCTTCATCTGTTCCGTTACTCTCGATATAAATAAACCCGCTGGGAAGAGTTTCCCATCCATCGATAACAGAACCGTCATTGCGGACATATTCCAGGTTCACATTTCCAAGAATACTTCGCACCTTACTTTGTCCTGTAAAAGTCTTGCTTCCTTCTGTTCCGACCACTTTTAAAGCCTTGGCAATGCCGCCGGGACCTCTTTCTGTGATCGCAAGTCCTGTAATACGTCCTACAC
>JAFSFU010000013.1 GCA_017435025.1 Lachnospiraceae bacterium
ATTTTTAATTTATTATATAACCTCGTTCTCCTTCTTGAGGAGCAGATATCTTGCTCCCGATCCCAGAAGGAGAATCAAGGCCAATATAATCATTTTTGTGTTAAACAGACCACTTTTTCGTGTGATCTCGAAATAATAGTGCCTTTTGTTTCCGGCCGCATCTACGACTTCCAAACCGTATTTACCTGCTTCCGCAAATTCATTGATAACGGTTTCCGATGTGTAGCCGTTATAAGAAAGATATACCCGATCACTCACATCTGATTTTGAAAATGCGATCGGTCCTTTGACTTTTCCATTTCCAAGATCCTTTGAAAATGTAAGGAAAGGAGCTATCGTATCTCTTTCAAAGGTCGATGTCGCATATACCGATTGGGTTTCCAGATCCCGATACCGGATTTCAAACAATCCGTCCCCATCCAAAAACAGACACGAAGGGGTTTCTATGGTAAGCGGTACTCCATCCTTCTTTGCAGATATGATTTCAAAGCCGTTAGGAGCCGGAACAGCACCGATATCTCCTGTCGTTTTTCCTGTGATCGTAAAATAAAAGTTTACTTCGTATATTTCGTTTTCCTCATAAGAATCTTCCTCAAACCGATAAAATATCATCTGAACATGGTATTTCCCCGGTTCTGAAAATCTCCAGGATTTAAACAAGCTGGAACTCTCTCCGTCTTTTGTGACAACAGCGGCAACTTCTGAAGCAGGATAAAATTCCACCGCATTTCCGGTAATGATTCCATTGGGTGCCGTCACCTCAAAGAAATCACCATTAGGAAGTGTATATCGAATATTTCCGTCCTCAGCAATCGACATTGTCATTGGCGGATCTGTGATCTGTTTCATTTCCAGATTTTCAAATTCGATCTCTCCGTTTTCAATCTTTTTCAGATATTCATCTGCAAACTGATCGATATCCAAATCGTAGTAATCGTCATCAATATCTTCCATGTCATCCAGATTTCCAAACTCTTCCAACAATGCCTGCTCCATCATCTCATCGGTAATCTCCGTTGCGTATACAGGATTCAGCATTCCGGTAAGTCCGATGAAGAACAGCGATGAGGCAAAACACACCGCCATTCTCTTTTTATTATACTTTTTCATAGGCACGGGCCTCTTTTTTCGGAGTCTCTTTCTGCCTCTCTTTTGCTGCTTCCATCGCAATCTGACGATCTTTTTTCGGGGTCTTATGCGATGCAGCCTCTTCCCTTAACAAGTCCTGATAGGTCATTCGGACCGGCGCTTTTCCGGATAAGACTCTGGTTACTGCAGGTTCTGCCGTAACATGTTTGCCGGCAGCACGCTCTGCACGGAGCTTTCTAAGATTCTGTAGTTCAATCTCCCACAGTGCCCGGTTTTTTGTACTGTCAAAATATCCCATGGTCACTACTCCTTTGTAAGGAACTGTGCGATCAGAGTGTTCATTCCATTCACCAATGTCTGATCCTCGTTTCCTGTCACGATCACATATTCATCCGGCTCAACATCAAACAAGTTCTGAACCTGAAGCGCTTGGTCAGAAAGCAATGCTTTGGCTTCGTCCTCCCTGCATATATATGCCCGGATCTCTCCACTCTTAATATCTGCGGCAACGGATTCTGCGTTTGGATATTCGCTGATCGTAACGCCCTCTGCGGCAGCGATCTGCGCTCTGAGATCATCATCCAGATCTTTATTCATACCAACAGCAGAATTTGCAAAAGCTCCGGCAGACTGTGCATAATCACCCTTTTCTGTCACCACGTAGAAAAAGCCTTTTCCATAAGATGTGGTAAACAGATAGTTTTCTGTAAGACTCAAAGATCCATTAATGCAGCCAAGCGCTATGTCGGCAGTGCCATCTGTGACAGCCTGAAGTGCCGCATCATGGTTCATAACCTGATACTCTACTGGTACTCCGAGGGCTGCGGCAATGGTTTCCACCAGTTCCGGCTCCATGCCAACCGGAGTGGTTCCATCCATGCTTGTATAAATATTGCCGGAATCTACGATTGCCACCTTAAATACGCCTGCCTCCTGAATCGCTTTTACACTATCGACAGTCTTTCCGGAACAGCCGCTGACAGAAAGAGCGAGTCCTGCCGCCATAACTGCGGCTCCGATTTTTTTAATTCTGTTCATCTTCCTCATCTCCTTCCGTTTAAACGGTAAATAACTCTTCCATATCTTTGCTGGCCACGATTTGAATACCGGTTCGGCTCTGCGGCGACGTGATAACAAAGGCATGGCCTCGTCCATTGTTGACAATTTCTTCCTGTTCACTCTCGTTGATGGCACCCGCCTTTTCATACAATTTGCAGAGATCATGCATATCGTTCGGGGACAGCGAGAAGATAAATGAATACTGACAGGCATTGATGATTGCCGAAGATTTTCTTACCAATTCTTCCGATCCTACAAAGTCCGCGATATTCTGTGTGATGATGATCTGCATACCATTGTATTTACGGATACGCTTTGCCAGCTGATACATAAAGTCAAGCGCCACCGGGAACTTGGAATCGATAAATACATGTGCTTCATCAATAACAACGATGATTTTTCTGGATGCACCGTATTTGATATTGTAATCCCGGTTTTTAATAACTTCATTGTCCAGATATTTCAATACAAGAAGCATCTGTGCATTGGCGATCGTGTTGTTCTTGTTCGCAAGAAGAGACTGGAAATTGAATACAATAAAGTTTTCTTCTGTGGAAATGGAAGACGGACCATTCCAGAGAAGAGCGTTTCTTCCTCCTGTTGCAAACTTAGAAATATAATTTAAAAGAACACGAAGATTCTCTTTACCATACTCACTGGATGCCATCTGATAATCGTTGAGGATCTTATCGTAAAGATCGTCAAAGATCGGATAATCCTCCGGTCCCAGTTCACTCAGATCCGTATCCTGGTCGATACCTTTCGCCTCGTACATACGCATTGTAATATTGTTGAGATACTCCAATGCATCGGAATCGATACCAGGTAAAATCTGACGGTAAAATTCCTCCAGGAACTGAAGATGCGTACTGAAACTGGTCTTTACCACCTCTTCCTCATCCTCTTCATCGTCTGAAAGACTGGTGATGATCTGGAACGGATTCAGACGTCCCTGCGTCGCACTTCCCACGTCGATGACTTTGCCATTCATATTCTGGGCAAGTCCGAAGTACTCATTCTCCGGATCCAGGATGAAAACTTTACTGTCATCCGCAGCCAAATGAGAAAGTATGGTCTTTGTCGCATAAGACTTACCACTACCGGACTTACCGATGATAACCATGTTGCTGTTTACTCGCTCGCTGTTTCGTGTAAAGAAATCTACGAATACCGGCTTTCCACGGTTTACACCGATATTCACACCTCCCGGATCGCAGAGATTCTTGTTAACGAACGGGAACGCAGCAGCAACCGATGTGGAATGGATACCACGGCTGGTACGTTTGAATGCATCATGGGCAGAAATCTGCGTAGACGCATACATTTCAAACTGCTGCATATAGTTGTCGGTTGAACGGAAGCTTTCCTCGGCAAGTTCCCTCTTGATCTGTTTTTTCATGGAAGCAATAGAAGAAGATGTTTTCTTCGCACGCTCCGGATAAAGCATCTGCTCAGACAGTTCATAATCATATGCTGTCACAAAGATGTTCACATCAAGAAGAGTCTCATTGTCGCTCTGGAGAAGTGCGAGAACCTCTGCTAACGTATCCACATGCGTCTGCAATTCCATAAGTTTGGAAGTTTTGCCGGTGGAATTTCCCTGCTCTCGCAGCTCATCGATGGCACGGTCAATCTGCTTGATGCCTTTGTATCGGTCAACCATCTGCATCTTCATAACAACCTTCGTATCCGGTCTGGAGAACAGATTGCATCCCCAGGCGTTTCCTACGACCGTCGGATAACCCGTAACACGGAAATTGTGTGTTACAATATCATCGTACTGGACATGACGGCTGGTCATTTTAATCTTCTTCGGAAGAATCCAGTTCATATACTGATCTTTTGGAATCAGATCAATCTCTCGCTCTTCGAATGCCAGCGTATAATTATATTTCAGGAATACGGCAAGTTCCTTTTCATCAAGGATCTTACACTCAATTCCCTCCACAGACATCGTCTGCACCATATTGACCGCCTGACTGGAAAGCATGTCTTTATCTTTATGGAAGAACACCATATAGTAATGTGGCGCATATACTTTATCTTTGTCATTCAGGAAACGGATCTGCTCTTTTCTGTCCATGATGATACCGACTCTGGTAGTCAGCTCCTCCTCATTTAACAGGCCGTTGATAAATGCCTCCTTCAATCCGTCTAACTTCTTATCCTCTGTCGCAAGATAGGAATCAAACAGGATCGGACGATCAATCTTTACCAGCGCTGCCGTTTCCGTACCGGAAATGGTTCGCAAGATGGAGCCGTACACCTGATCAATAATCTGATTCTGTTTGTTCAGTGTATAAAACTTAAACTCAATATCCGGAATACTTACGGCGATGCCGTAGTACTCCCCTCCGTATTCAATGAAATTTCCATCGATTCCTGTAAAAGGAGTAATATCTTTTACCGTTAATTCTCCCTTTTTCTTTGACACTTCCTCATAGTTCCGACTTCTTGCGAAATATTTCAGAAGATTATACAGCATCATATAACCTTTTTCATCATCAATCGGAATTACAGATGCGCCAAACAGGACTGCAACGCCGCATGCGATTACCATACGGTTCGGCAGATTGGAAAACACCACCGAAATCACAATGGCTACTCCTAAAATACCGACCAGAACATCCGGTATCTCGACGCCTTTGAAGAATTCCATTGATACTTTCGTTTTCTTAGGAATGATTCTCATGCTTTATCTCCCTCCCGGCTTTGTTTCTGATTCTGGTTTCTTTGATGTAATTTCCTGCGGCTTCGGCTGCTGCGGTGTCTCCTTCGTGATACCGCTGCGGCTGTACTCCAGCACACCGATTTTAACGGACTGCAGGTTCTCGCTGTTGGTACGAACAGATAAAACATGATCGCCGATCACGCCTACATGGGTACCCTGCACTCCATGGTCAACCTGAGTCAGACCACCGGCAACTCTTACACGAGTTCCGTCATCTCCATGATGAACTCTGGTCAGACCGCCCATCACGTTCACATTGGTGCCGCCTTGCTGACTATGCTGAACATCGGTCAAGCCGCCGGCAACTCTTACATGCGTACCATCAGCACCATGATGGACTCTGGTTAAACCGCCCATCACTCTTACATCAGTACCTTGCTGACCATGCTGAACATTAGTCAAACCGCCAAGAACTCGAACCTGAGATCCAGATTCATTATTACGATATCGCACCGCACCGTGAAGAACACTGATATCAGAATATTTCAGCTGTCCGTTCTGCACATTGCTTTCAATTCTTGTGATTCCCGGAATATGCATTCTGGCAAGCTTCATACTCTGATTAGAATCCGTTCTCTGAACTTTCAGACCACCAATGCGCATCTGGAACGCCATTGTATTGCCGGATGCATCTCGGTCAACACCAAAGCCCATAACCCGAATCTTGTGGTTGCCGTTTGCATCATAGGTACTCTGAACCATACGGCCAAGGCGGAAATTCTTTTTCTCCTTACCCGGAATAACCTTAGACGTTCCAACTGCCGCCGTCGCTGCTTTTGCTGCCGCCATCATATTCGCATCCTTGGACATTGCAAGTCTGCCCGGTTTGATCTGCGGAGTCTTTGCCGCAGCTGCTTTTGCGCGGTGTGCACCAATCTGCACCTTGCCACGCTGTGCATTTGGAGAGACTGTTCCCTTCTTCCACTTAGCGTCGCTCTTACTTCCTTCAAACTTTTGATTCGGATCAGCATGTTTTGCTCTTCTACTCTTAGAGGCAAGTGCACCTGCACCTTTATTCAGTCCTTTCATTAAAGTGCCTTTTCCAAAGCTCATCGCTTTTCCGATGGTATGACCATACAGAGCGCCTCCTGCAACTGACTGTGTCATCGTTTCATGCTGACCGGCACCGGCACTTATCAGTTCTGTGATCATTGGGCCGGATTTAAATACTGCCCATGCACCGCCAATCAGGAAGAACAGTTTCATAATGTAATCCATTTCAATACTGCTTCCAATTGATGACTCTGAAAACCGGATAGTATTTCCCATGATCAGCTGACATACCATCAGATACAGTCTCATACCAATTGCTGATCCAAACCCGGTAAAACATTTACCGATGAACATATCACGCCATCTTCCAAACCGCTCTCCGTCATCCAGAGGCATTGTGCTGACGAAATATGGAGAAACAATATATAAAAGCACAATTTCAAACAGTCTTTGTACAAATGTGATCAGACAGATTGCCATTACAAACAGCAGGAATATAGCAGCCAAAAATCCGATCAGATAATCGAAATTGGACAGATCAAATACCTTGGTTACAGCCTTTAGATCCACGTAATCTTTCGGCTGCACTCCATTCTGTGCATCCACGATGTAAAATGGATATCTGGCTTTATCCGCAGGGCTTGTTCCCAGTGTAATGCCAGGATTCGCTGACGCATTATACGAAGAATATGATCCATTCGCTGCATTCATTGATGCAACAATGAATACAATTCGCCCCAACGTCGTTCTTGTATCTCCACTTATGGCAGTCGCTGCAATTCTCAGAATCTCTGTCGACAGTCGCAGCATAAAGTATACCAGAAACGGTACAGAGAAAAACTGAATAAAGGTTTTCATCATTGCGGTGAGTACCTTTGATACCGGACGTTTATTTTCAAAATCCAGATCAAATGATGATTTTGCTGTCGCAAAAATAGTAAGCATCAACGCGATCGCCAGACCTGCAGCCGTCAGTAACCAGAAAATTGTACTGACTGTGTCCTGCTGAAGCAGCACTTCTACCAGACTTCCCTCGACAAATTGCGCCTTATTGGAGGGGTTGGGATAATACTTTACATTCTTGAGCCCGATAAAGACATCAAATGCCGTTTCAATATAATCAATAATCCTCAGCACTCCTGAAAACAAGGAATAAATAAACGTGCTGTATATATCCAAATACAGTTCAATAAAGAATTCCAGCGCATCTTCCAGAATCGGAAGCAGGATCGGTGCAAAAATCTTCTCAAACACCCATGTTAATACTGTATTTAATAAACCGGTTAACCATTTAAAAATCGGTTCGAAAATTTTATCCAATACCCAGTTAAAAACTTTTGAAAAGAGGCCTAAATAAGCCAGTTCCATCTATTTCTCACCTCGCTTTATTATCATCCTGCTATCCACGATACGCCTGACTCTCATCCTGAGAACGCTCTTGCTGAGGACTTGCTCCTGTACCTCCACTTGTGGCCTCCTTAGATGATGCATTATTAAGTGATCCAAGAGCACCTGTCACCCCTGCCACAACTGCGCCACCGGCTCCCGGTATCATCGAAGCTGCACCCATAGCTGCGCCGGTTACGAGAGCACTCGCCATTTTTTCTGACCTTGCTGCTTCCGGATTCAGGAGTTCCAAAAGGAGACTCTGGCTCTTGAACACGGCCCATGCTCCTCCGATGATCAGGAATAACTGCAGTATATTGTTAATCTCTGCGCCAAAGGCCAGGTTGCGCGGATAAAGCTCAAGACCGGAATTTGAAATTGCCGGAATCAGCATCATATAATACTTCATTGCAAAAATCATTCCGAAACCCGAGAAAAACTTTCCAATGAACATTTCACGCCATCGTGCAAAGGTAACTCCGTCATCGAGAGGAATCGTAGAAACAAAAAACGGTGAAACAATATAAAGGAGTAACAGTTCAAACAATCTTTTTACAAATGTTAAGATTGCCATCAATAAAATGAGCATGATCAGAATTCCGCAGATAAATCCAACCAGATAATTTACATTCCCTGCATGAAACTCATCTCTTACGGTATCCAGATCCTGGTATCTGTTAGAATCCAGCAAATATGGCTTTCGAATTTCATCATCGAAAGAAGGATTTCGATCTGCAACCTTCCACTCGATCTCACCGGTCGTTATGCTCTTTGGTTCTGTTGTCTTCTTATCTGCATCTAGCGTGGAAGACAAGAACAGAATCGTACCGATGCTGCTGTCTCCTCCCTGTGCTTCATTAAATGCGATCTGCGTCTGCTGTGTGATCGTCGATGATAACTGCAGCATCATCACACATAAAAACGGAATCAGAAGAAACGTGAATCCCGCCTTCATCGCATCCGTCAGAACCTTACTGATCGGATTCTTATCTTCTAGTGCCATATCGGAAATTGACTGGGCAGTTTTATAGATGGTAAAAATGATACAGATTCCCATCGCAGCCAGTGTGATCATCCAAAACGCAAGTGTGATCCCCTCCATCTCGAACATAACATCCAGCAGAGAAAGTTTCCTTTCAGCCTGACCAATCGGTTTATAAATAACCGGTGAGATTCCTGCAAATACATTAAATATGCTCTCAATAAAATCGATCAGTGAACAAAGTGCAACGAAAACCCCAATCAGGACCTCGGACCACATATTCCATAAAACATTAAAGATATAGTTGGAAAAGAATTCCAAAATATCTGTAAGGATTGGAGCAAATACTTTCGAAAAGATCATCTCGAATAATGCACTGAGCGCGTTTACAAACGCATTCAAATAAGCATATTCCACACTCGTCCACCTCCTTTATCCCATACGATTATCTATCGAACTTTTGTATTTTTCTTAATATGAACCACAAACACTCCGATTCCTGCGATTGCAAGGACCACAAGGACAACCGCAAGGATACCATAAAAATTCACCTGATACTTCAAGGAGAAATCAGCGGCAGTACTGTTACCTGCAGCATCAAAAACAGTGAGTGTATACTGGCCAGGTTCTTCGATCATAGTTCCTGCAAATCCAGGAACCTCTTTTCCATCTCGGATAAGCTTGATCACAGCAATATCATCGGAAAGATACTCAATTGCAGCAGATCCCTTCGTCACTGTCACGCTCATTTCCGGAGCAACGGTATCTTTAACAAGGATCACTTCGAATCGCTCTCCCTCATTGCCTTTCATTACAAAGCTGTAGGTACCGTCCTGCTCCATCGTCGCATATTGATCCGATGCAAGGGTAAGCAATTCATCGTTAAGACGAACCTCTGTAAATTCCATACCAACCGGTGCCGGATAGTATTCCATCTGTCCAACTTCGTATGCCAGCGTGAAGAAATAAGAACAGCCATCCACATCCAGACGATATCGGCCATACTCTGTTACAGATTCTCCGTTTATAAACTCGACAGGTTCGTCATTCTTATAAAGAGCTGTCACCGGAACGACGTCTTCTGCAACATTGAGGTACACGGAACCGGCACCAACATAGCCTTCCGGTACAGAGGTTGTCAGTTCCTTGCCATTTTCCAATGTTACAATATAGTTTCCGCTCGCAAGCTCCATGCGCTGTTCACGTTTCGCAGACATCGTCGGTTCTGCTTCCGCTGCCGCTTCACTCTCCGGTCCTTCTGTCATCTCAGCGTCTGTCTCATTCTTCGAATCAACCTCCGCTTCCGTCTCTTCCACCGGCGCTTCCTCCTCTTTCACCGGGTCTGTTTCCTGGACTGCTTCTGTTTCCGAAGTTTCAAAAATCGGTGCCCCGGAATTACCGGATACAACAAAAGTATTGTCTCCTGTCAAAGAACCTACCGCACCGGCAAGACCGGAAGCTGCCGCTTCCGTCTCTTCCACCGGCGGCTCATCGGTAATGCGGAACCGGTATACTGCCTGGTATTCCACCTGCTCAGAAAGCGGCAGTTCCTTATTTTCGATACCGGTCAACTTCATCACATAAGTGCCTTTTGCAGAAATCTTTGTCTGCGAAACATACTCATACGGAAGACCATCCTTTTCCATCGTATAACTAATGTTCGCAGGAATATCGATCGCAACCGGCTCATGAGTGATCCCGCCGTTTCCTACATTCGCATATAGGAAGAACAAGTCTGCTACAGACAATTCATAAGTTTTGTACTCTTCATGGTACCGCTCGCCAAGGCTCACCTTCTTAACCACCGGTCCGTCGAAATTCGTCTCTTCTTCTTCCAACGCCTCGGTAAGCCCTGCACCAATCTGCTCCTTGATCGCATCCGCGTATCCTGGACCCATTTCCGCGATTTCTTCAAACGTCATTTTCCCGGACTCAACCAAATCTTTGATCGTTGACTCAGCGGATTTATTCGAACTGCTAAACAGATTGGAATTATATGTAATCACTGCACCAAATGCAGTCACCGGGACAGTACTCATCAGTACCGCTGCAGCAGCGACTGCCGCAAGTTTTCTTCCCTTACTCATTTTACTCCTCCTGTGCCTCTTCCTCTTCTTCCTGCATAGAAGCAACAATATAGTTTCTCTCTTCGAGATCGTAGAACACCTCATCACCGAAAAATGCATTCATGCGCACATCAGAAATATCCATGGTTCCCATTTCATACAGCGGACACTTGTAAGACGGTGTGAACTTCGTCTTTAACGGATAATTACCGAATGTTACGATGATCGCATTACCGGTATCCGTCTTATTGTTCAGCTTCATAAGCTCAGACGGATAGATTAACGGTCTTGTCTGTAACTGACTGGATACGTTGACATTTCCTTTGTCATGCATCGAAGAAGAAATGCTGGATGTGGAAACAGTCATGTTACCGCAAAGCTTCGAGAATTCTTCACAGGTACCGATATCGTTGGAACCGATGAACATCTTCATACCACAGTTACTCTTAACGATATCTGCCACCGTATCACCGTACACATTATTGAGCTGCGCATAAGACTGAACTACCATGTGGAACCAGATCTTACGGCTTCGTCCTACGGTGATCATCTTGTCAAACTTGTCAATCTTCGGCATGTTACCGAACTCATCAAGAATAAAATATACATTTCTTGGAAGACTCAGATCTTCTCTCGCAGATGCGACTTTGATCAGCGCCTTGTAGATACAGAGGATAAATACCGCTGCCAGAGCATGTCTCGTATCTTTCTCATCCGGAATCTTAAGGAACAGAGCCGTCGGCTGTGTCGCAAACTGGATTGGATCAATATCTGTTTCAGATGTTAAGGAACAGAGACCTTCATCATTGAACATCGACAGTTTGTCAAACGCAATAGACATATAGCTGGCCATTGTACTCTCCGCTGCAGAAAGCACCTGTTTGGAAAGACCAACAGCCTTGGACATTGGGGAACGTCCCTTAAAGAAGTTTCTCAAAGCCTCATAGTCATTATCAGAGTTGCCGATCGCCTTATTGATATTATAGAAGCAGAACTTCTCTCTTGTCATTTCCAATTCCGGGAACTCACTATCTTCCAGCATTGCAAGGCATACTGCCATGATCAGAGAACGGGCACCTTTCTCCCAAACCGGATCATCTTTCGATTCAATCGGACAGATAACACTGATCAGATCGTTCAGATCTTCATACAGTTCATCATAAATTTTCTGACGGGCAATTTTAATGGTGCTTAAAAGCTGCTTGCGAATCGCATACGCTTTTCCATCATACTCATACCACTCTTCGCCGTACTCTTCCGGCTTATTGACCAGTTCCAGATTGCTCTCAGAAATCGGCTCAAAATGTTTATAAATCTCGTTACCGGTATTCAAATATAACTGATAACGGTCATAAATCTCTCCAAGCGGATTCCAACGGAACGAGCTGTACGGATCTCGCAGATCAAGAACCATGACCTTGTATCCTCTTTCCACAAGTTTTTTACTGTGAAGCTGGAACAGCTCACCCTTTGGGTCTGTACAGATCATAGAAGATCCTGCTGAGGATTGTCCGAGAATCTGAATCATCGGATTGATGAAAGTAGTCGTCTTACCGGAACCGGTAGCACCGATGATCAATCCATGCATCGGAGATGCCAGGTTTACTTCCAATTCTTTTTTCTTCTTATTATACTGTGCGTAAACCGGAACACCATCTTTCTTCGACTCACCAAGTTTTGTAAACTTGTAAGGAATAAAGTTAAAATCTCTCTCCTTGTCAGTCATGAAACGGGAGTTTTCCAGATTGCTCTCAAAACCCTCCGTCTTATTTTTCATCATCTTTTTTGCACGCTTTGCTGTTGGCTTTCTATAAAGAAGATACAGCAGAACAAACAAAGCGGTAACACCTGCACCGATCAGATAGGTATCCATACGGAAGAACAGCATCGGGTCATACATGCTGCCTTCGTACCCCCCAAGCAGTGACGGAACTACACAGTGCAGCAACGTATTGGCTCCAAATCCAAGCAAAATTGTTGATAACAGGAATGCAACGACTCCAATTACGATCTTCATTACCATGCATTCGTCTCCTTCCAGTATTTTTTATACAACTGTACAGCACCATAACAGGCACCTATACCATAAATCGCGATCAAAATATTATTAGCGAACAAAACCTTTTCCAGCGCCGGAACATGATTGATGATCCAGACCGGAATCACATTCATATTAAATCCCATATGCAGCGCTACGGAGTATGCAATGTTATCTTCTTTCATAGACACCTTGGCCAAAAGGACTCCCATGGCAAAAGCATATAAAATCCATAAAAAAGAGACATGACACACTGCAAAGAGAATAGAAGTAACGATAATACAAGTCTGCTCTTCAAACTTGCTCAGCATCCGATTCAGCATATATCCGCGATAAACAATTTCCTCTGTAAGAGGCGCCAGGATAGCAGTTGAAAATAATGCTAAAATCTGGTCAGTTCCTTCTGTCAGGTTACTGGATGAACTGCGATAACTCTCCATAAGGAACTCCGGGAACGGAACAACCGTCAAAAGCGCCGAAAAAAAGAAACCGAATCCCAGCCCCATAATAAGAAGCAGTCCAATTTTCTTTCGATCCAGATCTTTTACCTCCAGCGTCGCATCTTCCCATATGGAACTTCCTCGTTTTTTGCTTCGCCTATGTAATACAACCATCGTGAATACAATTCCCAGTGCATAATAGAAATTACCACTGGTAGTAATCATATCCTCCGCGGTTCTGCCTCTCATGATTGCCATACCAATCGTCATAAAAAGAGCCGGCAAACATACATATAAAATCATCGGCCGGATCGCACGGAAAAACGTTCCTGCACCGACCCATATTTTCTGTTCCAGTGACAATCCGTCTTTTGACGGTTCAAAATTATTCTTCAAATGTAAGAATTCCTCCAAATCCGGTCACTTCAAAAATTTCCCTGATACTTGCCTGTGCATTGCGAAGTACCATAGAACCGCCAAGCTTATTCATCTTCTTCTGTGCGGATGCAAATGCACGAAGACCAACAGAAGAAATATAAGTGGTCTCAGCCATATCTACAACAATTTCCAACTCACCGCCATCGATGGCTGCCTTTAATTCCGCATCCAGTTTCGGTGCACTGCTTGCATCAATCTTTTTTAAAGTCTTAATCTCTGTCATAATCCTCTTCTCCATCTTCCTCATCAAATTCATCATCATTCTCATCAAAATATGCATGGAATGTTTCCGCTACTGCGTCCCACTCGTCCTCCGGAATCGGAAGAAGATTGATCTCATCATTCTCTCCTGCAACCAATTCCATTAGATGAATCATTCCCTCGTCGTCTGTCTTTGGATGAAGAGCTACATACTCCTTCTCACCATGGACAAATACACCAAAGGTCTCATAAATAAGACTGCGTCCGTCTTCCAGCTCCAATGTCAGTTCCAGAGACGGAAATGCATCCATATCGCCTTCAGCAATTCTTTCCAAAACGGACATCACATCCTCCTCCGCACGATCTGTATCGTCTATATCATAATTCTGGTCTGCAAATACTTCTGCTTCCAGATCTTCTGTTCCAAAAAGATGCTTCATTATTATTCCTCCTTAAAGTCTCTTTTCGATTGTTAAAACATTGCTATCTCCGTCGCGCCGGTAGCTCACATGGTCCATGTACTTTTTCACCATATAAATACCGAGTCCTCCAATCGGTCTGTCCTCAAAAGGAATATCGAAATCCGGATTCGGTCTGTCCAACGGATTATATTCGATTCCTTGATCACGGAAACAGATTCGGATTTTTTCAACATTCACTTCACAGGTCATCAGAACATTGCCTGTGCTTTCTCCATAGGCGTATGAAGCAATGTTCGTAAATATTTCTTCTGCGGAGATGAGAACATGGGTCTTTTCCCGCTCCGTAATCTGAGTCTGCTCAAGGATTCTTTCAACGAGATTCACGACATCATCCAGATATTCCATCTTCGCAGGCACTGTAATGCTTTTCAATGAATTCCCACCCCTTTTTGTATTTCTTTTCATTCCCATTATTATATAATTTTGTATTTGAAACACGTGTAGGACCACCAAATTTCGCGCAAAAAAACAGTACCCCACGTTAATATTCTATTCTTTTATACCAGAACATGTCAAGTTATTTTTCAGACTATTTACACAATTTATACATTCAAATCAATTCGTGTTGTTCTCTGTTTTTTCGGGCAAATGATAAAAGCACCCGATTACCAGATTCTGTTCCGGCATCGGATGCTTTCCCATCTCTAATTTATTATTTACCATCTAACTCATGTTCGTTGGTAATCCGTTTCTCGATAATATACCGTGGCCGTCCTTTTACCTCCATATAGATCTTGCCGATGTATTCGCCCATAACGCCAAGACAGATCAATTGTACTCCACTCACAAAGCAAATGATACAGGTCATACTGGCCCAACCGGTCACCGTTGCTCCCATCATCTGGCGAACCACAGCCCAGATCACACCAACAAAACTTAAGAATGCAACGATTCCACCAGCCCCCATGATCAGGCGAAGAGGTCGAATACTGAAGCTGGTGATTCCATCAAGGGCAAGTCCGATCATTTTCTTCAACGAATACTTTGACTTTCCTGCCACACGTTCCTGGCGTTCATAATAGACAGCCGTGCTTTTAAATCCCACCAGCGGAATCATCCCCCTGAGAAACAAATTTGTCTCTCGGAACTGCTCCAAAACATGAATCACCCGATTGGAAAGAAGTCGGTAGTCCGCATGATTATAAACCATCTCTGCTCCCATTTCGTCCATCAGCTTGTAAAATCCCTGAGCGGTAGTCCGTTTCCATATCGGATCAGAACTGCGATCTCTTCGCACTCCGTAAACGATCTCGCAGCCATCATGATATGCATCGATCATCGCTTCCATGGCCCGCAGATCGTCCTGCCCGTCACAGTCCAGGGTGATCGTAATATCAGCTTTATCTTTTGCTTCCATCAGGCCCGCCAGAATCGCATTCTGATGACCACAATTTCGACTGAGTCTTATACCCAAAACTCTTCCATCATTTTTTGCATATTCCGAGATAAGATTCCATGTACGATCCGTACTCCCATCATCCACAAACAGAATCCGGCTCTCACTGCTGATTTTTCCTTGGGATACCAGCGTTTCTAACGTTTCTGCGAATAATTTCATTGTAATCGGCAGCACGTCCTCTTCATTATAGCAAGGGATCACCATATATAGTTTTGCACACATTTCATATCCCCTCCTACAATCATCTCTTCTATTCCGCAGGTTTCAAACCGGTGGCCTCGTAGAATTTCTCCACACTTCCATACTTAAACACCATTTTCATCTCACTTCCAATGCTGTTTAAGATCATGTCATCCGGAATCTCATCTCTTGTAAACCAACCGGCCTCGGAAAGCTCCGTCTCCTGCAGCTTGATCGTATCATCACCATCCAGTTCTGCAAAGAAACCGATCATCTCTGTATCCGAAAATGCCCACGGCTGGCTCTTATAATATCGGATATTCTTCACCTTTAATCCAACTTCTTCCATTACCTCACGGCGAACCGTATCCTCAAAAGTCTCACCGATTTCCACAAAGCCGGCAATCAGTGCATACCCACGGTAAGTACTGCTGCTGGTCGTATATCTGGAAAGAACCACGCGGTCTCCATCGGTGATCGCAACGATCACCGCCGGACAGATTTTCGGATACTCCGTCAGACCACATTCCGGACATACCAGGGCACGCTCGACCTTACTGTCTTCCGTCCGATGTCCGCATCTTCCGCAGAACTTTCGATTTTCCTTCCATCGGTAGAGCTGGGTCGCTGTGATTCCTGCAAATGCCTGATACATCGGCTTCATGCTGCGGAATGCCGCATTCGTGCAGAGTTCATAACCATCCGGCACATCCGGATTCATCTGATCCACATAATAATAGCCGGTGCCATCAATGGCAAACAGATAATACGCATGTTCTTCCAGATACTCTCTCTCCGATGGGAAATCTGAGAATCTCGGAATCTCAAAACTGCCATCCCCCTCTGCTCGCAGCAAAGTTTTGTTGTCTTTCATATATAAGATATAATCACCGTCTCCGGCTTTTTTCTGTTCATAAGTCAGATCATATTTATGGGCACCAATATCCTGAATCATCTCATGTACTCCTTTTTTATCGATAATTTCATGATAAGTCAGTCACCTGGTTTTGTCAAACGAAACCGATTTCGGTCATATCGCAAGTTACCGTTAACTTTTATTGACTAGAATTCGAAATTATCTTATAATTCTTATCGTTCTTTTTTGAAAGGAGTTTTCATATGAAGCAAGAAAATAAGATGGGTGTTATGCCCATCAATAAACTCATCTTATCCATGTCTCTTCCGATGGTTGTATCTATGCTGATCCAGGCACTTTACAATATCATCGACAGCATGTTCGTAGCACAGATCAGCGAAAATGCACTGACTGCTGTTTCGCTGGCATTCCCGGCACAGAACCTGATGATCGCTGTGGCAACCGGCACCGGTGTCGGTATCAATGCAAGCCTTTCCAGAAGTCTCGGAGAAAAGAATTTCGACCGTGCCAACAACATTGCAAACCACGCCATTTTCCTGGCATTCTGCAGCTATCTGGCATTTGCACTCTTCGGACTCGTATTTGCAGAACAGTTCTTCCTGTTGCAGACCAATATCCCGGATATTGTCGAATATGGTACATCTTATTTAAGAATCTGTACGATCTTTTCCATCGGATTATTCGGCGAGATTGCATTCGAACGCCTTATGCAGTCCACCGGTAAAACCTTTTATACCATGATCGTGCAGGGAACCGGTGCCATTATTAATATCATTCTGGATCCGATCTGTATTTTCGGTCTTTTGGGTGTTCCAGCTATGGGTGTATCCGGTGCAGCCG
>JAFSFU010000137.1 GCA_017435025.1 Lachnospiraceae bacterium
AAACCTGAACCTGGGTCATTCCGAGCATCTGCGCGGTCTGAGTCTGAGTTCGGTTTTCATAGTACCGCAGTTTTATAAGCATCCTGTCCTTTTCGTCAAGATCCGAAACCGCTTTTATAACCGAAAGCCGCTCCGTGATCTCATTTTCCGGCGATTCCACCGGAATATCCGTCTGTCCCCCGCCATCATCTTCTCCGATTGTCAGCGAAACCACCGGCGAAGCGGCGCAGAGCGCTTCCGTAACATCCTCCTCACTCACCGAAAGGATCTCTGCAAGCTCCGAAACAACCGGTTCCCTGCCGTTTCTGAGCACGAAGTTTTCTCTTTCCTTTGTTGCCTTAAGCGACAGCTCCTTAAGGCTTCTTCCGATTTTAACCGTGCCTCCGTCCCGGAAAAGCCTTCGCATCTCTCCAAGAATAACCGGCACGGCATAGGTCGAAAAGCGCACTCCCCTTTCGGTATCAAATGCGTCAAACGCCTTGACAAGACCCATGCATCCCGCCTGAAAAAGGTCCTCATATTCAATTCCCTTCCGGTAAAACGGTGAGCACAGGAATGCACCAATCCAAGATTTTCTGTTATAAGTATTTCTCTGTCGGCAATGCTGTCGGTAATTTTAGTTACCGCCATTTTATTTTCCTTTCGACACGATGGTTTTTTCAAGGGTAACTCCGGTACCTTTTCCGGGTTTCGAGCTGACCTTCAGCTTATCCATAAAGGATTCCATAATCGAAAAACCAAGACCCGCCCTTTCGCCTGTTTCGCAGGTTGTATAAAGCGGCTCCATGGCCTTTCGGATATCCCGAATCCCGCAGCCCCTATCACGGATGCTGATTCTCACCAGCGCTCCCTCGAAGATTTTTGCGTGTATGTAAATTTTGCCGATGTCGTTTTTATAACCGTGTACTATGCAGTTTGTCACAGCCTCCGAAACGGCGGTTTTGATATCCGATATCTCTTCAAAATTCGGGTCAAGAACCGCCACAAAAGCCGCCACAGCGCTTCTGGCAAAGCTTTCGTTGCAGGAGCGGCTTTCAAAAATAAGTTTCATCTCGTTGACGGGTTTCATAAAAGCGAAGCCTCCCTTTTATTTTCCGCAGAAAGCAGCTTTTCAATTCCCGCCATCCGCATAACTTTTTTTATCATCGCCGGAGCGTTTTCGATCATCACCCTTCCGGAAAGGTTTTTCATCAATTTGAATCTCCCCATAACAAGCCCGATTCCTGAAGAATCCATAAAAGTCACCCCGCCGAAATCAAGAATCAGCAGTTCCGGGTATGAATTTTCCACCGCCTCATCAATTTCATTCCGCAGATTCACCGCATTATGATGGTCGATTTCGCCGGAAATATAGGCAGTAACGCTTTTTTCATCAATATCTATCTCAACCGGCATTTTTTCACCTCCAAATAAAAAAAGACCTGTCTGCATATATAATACAGACAAGCCTTTGAAATTTTTGTCATATTCGGTAACAAAACCAAAAAAATACCTCCGGATCTCTCCGGAGGCATTTCTTAAGAATTATGCTCTGTAAATTACACGAGTTCGATGATTGCCATCTCTGCTGCGTCGCCGCGGCGAGGACCAATCTTGATGATTCTGGTGTAACCGCCGTTTCTTTCGGCGTATTTAGGTGCGATCTCGTCAAAGAGTTTCTTTGCTACTGCTTCCTTGGTTACGAAAGCATAAACCTGACGTTTGGAATGAAGGTCAGTGTTTTTTGCAACAGTGATCATCTTCTCAGCCATAGCGCGAACTTCTTTTGCACGAGTGACGGTGGTTTCAATCTGGCCTTTTTCAAGCAGATAGGTGACCATCGCGCGGAGCATAGCTCTTCTGCAGTCGGTAGCACGACCGAGCTTTCTAGTTCCGGACATCGATATTCACTCCTTTTTGATTCAATCTTCATCCTTGCTGAGGTTGAAACCAAGAGATTCGAGCTTGGAAACAACTTCTTCAAGGGATTTCTTACCGAGGTTTCTGACTTTCATCATTTCGTCCTCGGATTTGCCTATAAGGTCTTCGACAGTGTTGATTCCTGCGCGTTTGAGGCAGTTGAAGCTTCTTACGGACAGGTCAAGTTCTTCAATGGTCATCTCAAGGACTTTTTCTTTGCTGTTGTTGTCCTTTTCTACCATAATTTCGCCTTTGAAGGCGTCTTCGGAAAGATCCACGAACAGGTTGAGATGTTCATTGAGGACCTTAGCTCCAAGGGATACTGCTTCCTTTGCGGAAATGGTATTATCCGTCCAAACCTCGAGGGTAAGTTTATCGTAGTCGGTAATCTGACCAACACGAGTGTTTTCAACGGTATAGTTTACCTTCAGTACCGGAGTATAAATACTATCAACGGGAATTACGCCGATTGCGGGCTGCATATCCTGTTTGTTTCTTTCAGCGGAAATATAGCCGCGGCCTTTATCAAGGGTAATTTCCATGAAAAGGTGGCCGTCGCTGTCAAGAGTTGCGATATGCATGTCTTTGTCGAGAATTTCGACTTCAGAATCGGCCTGGATTGAACCGGCAGTGACTTCACATTCACCGGAAACATCGATTACAACAACCTTGGGGCCGTCGCAATGAAGTTTTGCGGTAAGGCCTTTGATGTTGAGGATGATTTCGGTGACGTCCTCTTTTACACCGGGGATGGTGGAAAATTCATGACGGATACCGTCAATTTTTACGGACGTTACAGCAACGCCGGGAAGCGAGGAGAGCAATACGCGTCTCAGGCTGTTGCCAAGAGTCGTACCGAATCCGCGCTCGAGAGGTTCAACAACGAATTTTCCGTAGCTGAGGTCTTCGGGGTTTTCTTCGGCTTCGATTCTCGGTTTTTCTATTTCTAACATCTAAATCCCTCCTAAATGGGCAAAAATGCCCGGTTTCGCATTCCCCTGTCAGTTCCTACCAATTATTATTTGGAGTACAACTCAACGATCAGGTGTTCCTCAACGTCAAGATCGATGTCTTCACGGTTAGGAAGCTGGTTGATCTTTGCAGTAAGTTTTTCTGCATCGAAATCGATCCAGGAAGGAACGGGATGTGCAGAGTTTGCTTCTACAACTGCTTTGAGTTTTTCGTTCTGACGGCTCTTGTCGGTTACAGCAACAACGTCACCGGCTTTGAGCAGGATGGAAGGGATGTTGGCCTTGTGGCCGTTAAGGGTATAGTGACCGTGTCTTACGAGCTGGCGAGCTTCTTTTCTGGAAGAAGCAAGACCTGCACGGTAAACAACGTTGTCGAGACGGCTTTCGAGAATTCTGAGAAGGTTTTCACCAGCCTGACCAGCCTGTTTGCTGGCGAGTTCGAAATAATGCTCGAACTGGCTTTCAAGAACACCATAGTATCTCTTTGCCTGCTGTTTTGCGCGAAGCTGAAGACCGTATTCAGAGATCTTTTTACGGCCCTGACCGTGCTGGCCAGGAGCATATGCTCTGCGGCTGAGTGCGCATTTAGGACCATAGCATCTTTCGCCTTTAAGGAAGAGCTTTTTGCCTTCACGGCGGCAGAGTCTGCATACAGAACCTGTATATCTTGCCATGTGTTTTTACACCTCCAATAATTTCAGAATACCACTATTATACGCGGCGACGTTTGGGCGGACGGCATCCGTTGTGGGGAACAGGAGTAACGTCTTTGATCATAGTTACTTCGAGTCCTGCTGCCTGAAGAGCACGGATTGCTGCTTCACGACCGGAACCGGGACCTTTTACGAAAACTTCAACGGTTTTAAGGCCGTGCTCCATTGCTGCTTTTGCTGCAGTTTCTGCTGCAGTCTGTGCTGCGTAAGGAGTGGATTTTCTGGAACCACGGAATCCGAGTCCGCCTGCGGAAGCCCAGGAAAGAGCGTTGCCGCGAACATCGGTGATGGTAACGATAGTGTTATTGAAGGTGGACTGGATATGTGCTGCGCCACGTTCGATATTTTTCTTTTCACGACGGCGACGAGTAATTGCTTTTTTAGCATTTGCTTTCGGCATGTCTTAATCCTCCCTCTTATTTCTTCTTATTAGCAATGGTCTTCTTGGGACCTTTGCGGGTTCTTGCGTTGGTTTTGGTTCTCTGTCCACGAACAGGAAGACCTTTTCTGTGGCGAAGACCACGATAGCAACCAATTTCTACAAGACGTTTGATATCAAGTGCGGTAGCACGGCGAAGGTCGCCTTCTACCTCGATGTTTTTGTCGATGTACTCACGCAATTTAGTAGCATCATCTTCGGAAAGATCTTTTACGCGGATAGTAGGATCGATTTCAGTATCCGCAATGATCTTAGAAGCGGTTGTGCGGCCGATACCGTAGATATAAGTGAGAGCGATGTCGATTCTCTTATTCTTCGGCAGGTCAATACCAGCTATACGAGCCATAGACTTTGTTGCACCTCCGTTTTAGTTAATCAGCCCTGACGCTGTTTGTGTTTAGGATTGGAGCAGATAACCATAAGACGGCCTTTGCGTCTGATGATTTTGCATTTTTCACAGATGGGTTTTACGGAAGGTCTGACTTTCATAGATATACCTCCTTATCACTTAGATCGCCAAGTAATGCGCCCTTTGGTAAGGTCATAAGGCGACATTTCAACCGTTACCTTGTCTCCGGGAAGGATTCGAATGTAGTTCATTCTGAGTTTTCCGGAGATATGAGCTAAAATTTGGTGGCCGTTGGGCAACTCGACCTTGAACTGGGCGTTGGGAAGGGAGTCCACAACAGTACCCTCGATTTCAATTACATCTTCTTTGGCCAAGCTTAATTCCCTCCCTCGTCAATTTCATTGAATTTTGAAAGCGCAGTAATGAGCTTTCCGTTAGTTTCGAGTGCATCTTTTTCCAAAACCGTTTTGGTAAAGGCAAGATGCTTTTTACGCTTGCGTTTGGGTTTTTCGACTTTGCGGAGTCTGCCGTCGGCAATAAATGCAAATTCTTCATCCTCAAGCACTATTGCGTAGAAACTGCCGCGGTCTTTACCCGCTTTTGACAAAACAACCTGTCCGAGCATTTTTCACCTCATCAGTCCGGGTCGGTCAGAATCATCGGACCGTTATCCGTAATTGCAATGGTGTGCTCAAAATGGGCAGAAAGCTTGCCATCTTTGGTTCTTACTGTCCAGCCGTTCGAATCCGTTGAAACGAACCTTGTTCCGGCATTTATCATGGGCTCAATGGCTATGCACATTCCGTTAACAAGCCTGGGTCCGTGACCAGCCGCGCCGAAATTCGGCACTTCCGGGTCTTCGTGGACGTCGCGTCCGATTCCGTGTCCCACAAATTCGCGGACAACGGAATAGCCGCGCTCTTCACAGTAAGTCTGGACGGCATTGGAAATGTCTCCGATTCTGTTTCCGACAACAGCAGCTTCAATTCCTTTGAAAAGGCTCTGTTTCGTAACGTCAAGAAGCTTCTGAGCCTCTTCGGAGGCAGTTCCCGCCACAAAAGTTGCGGCGTTGTCGCCGTGGTAACCATCCAGGCATGCACCAACATCTATCGAAACAATGTCGCCTTCGTTGATAACCCTGTTTCCGGGGATACCGTGGATAAGCTCATCATTGACAGAGATGCATGCGCTGGCGGGAAAACCGTATAAATTCAGGAACGAGGGGGTTGCGCCCTGACTCACGATGAAATCATAAATAGCTTTGTCAATTTCCGCGGTGGTAACACCGGGTCTGACAGCCTCGCCGCCGACCTTAAGTGCGAGAGCCGAAAGTCTTCCGGCTTCACGCATCTTTTTGATCGTATTTGCGGTTTTAAGAATCACCATGATTTAGACCCCCAAAGCTTCCAGTGCAAGATGAGTGGTTTCTTCAATTCCGTTCTCACCGTTGACTACTGCAAGCTTGCCTTGTTCTCCATAGAAACCTTTAAGCGGCTCGGTCTGTTCATGATAAACATCGAGGCGGTGTTTAATGGTTTCCGGGAGATCGTCCTTTCTGGTGATAATTTCTGCGCCGCATTTCGGGCAAATATTATCAGCAGGAGGAGGACAGGAAATCATATGGTAGGGAGCGCCGCAACCGGAACACACTCTGCGGCCGGAAAGACGGGCAATGATCACATCGTCGGAAACGGCGATTTCAAGTGCCTTGTCAATTCTTACGCCGCCTTCCTGCAGGGCTTCTGCCTGAGGAATGGTGCGGGGAAAACCGTCAAGAATAAAACCGTTCTTGCAGTCGTCCTTAGTAAGACGCTCCTCGATGATGGAGATAACAAGAGCATCCGGAACAAGTTTTCCGGATTCCATGTATCCTTTTGCTTCAAGTCCAAGCGGAGTTTCGTTTTTGACTGCCTCACGCAGGATATTGCCTGTGCTAATGGTCGGAATTGCGAGTTTCTCTTTAAGAATTTCGGCCTGAGTTCCTTTTCCTGCACCAGGAGCTCCAAGAAGAATAAGATTCATGGATATACCTCCTATTAATTATTCAAGAAATCCTTTGTAATGTCTCATCATCATCTGAGATTCAAGGGATCTTGCAGTTTCAAGAGCTACGGAAACAACGATGATAACAGTAGTACCGCCGATGGTTACGTTGCTGATACCGGAAACTGCGCCGATGATGGTCGGGAGAAGGGCAATAACGCCGAGGAACAT
Organism: Lachnospiraceae bacterium; assembly: GCA_017435025.1. The sequence goes on from JAFSFU010000137.1 coordinate 6,586, forward strand.
TGCACCGATGAAGGTGATTTTTCCGATGATTCTGGAAATGAAGTCTGCGGTAGGTTTACCGGGACGAATTCCGGGGATTGCACCGTTGTTCTTCTGAAGGTTATTTGCCATCTCAACAGGATTATACTGAATTGCAATATAGAAATAGCTGAATGCCACGATAAGGATAAAGTAAAGAACGGAATAGAACCAAGAGGTCTGGTCGAACATTCTGAAGAAACCGAACCAGAAGGAACCTTCTTCAACTTTTACGAAAGCCTCGATGGTTGCCGGAATGGCAAGAAGTGCGCCCGCGAAGATGATCGGGAGAACACCGGCCATGGTTACTTTAACCGGAATGTGGCTGGACTGGCCGCCATACTGTTTGCGTCCAACAACGCGTTTTGCGTACTGAACAGGGATACGGCGTTCAGCCTGGTTCATAAGAACGATGAAAGCGATAAGCAAAACAAAGATGACAATAAGTGCCGGAACGAAGAAGTAATATTTTACTTCGCCGAGAGTAAGGTAGTACCAAAGAGTAGAAACAAGATTGGGACCACCGGATACGATACCGGCAAAAAGGATCATGGAAATACCGTTTCCGATACCTTTTTCATCAATTCTCTCGCCGAGCCACATAACAAGCATGGAACCGGCGGTGAACATGAACAGGATAGTTACGACTACGAGTACATTTTCCCAAGTATTGTCGAAAGTTGCAACTGCGTTGTAACCTTTAAGGGTTACGTAGTATGCATATGCCTGGATCAGAGCAAGAGCAACGGTGGAGCAGCGAGTGATCATATTGATCTTCTTTTTGCCCTCAGCGCCTTCTTTTGCAAGTTTCTCAAGTGCGGGAATTGCAATGGTAAGGAGCTGAATTACGATGGATGCGGTGATGTAAGGCGAAATGGAAAGTGCAAAAACGGTTGCCATAGAAAGAGCGCCACCGGTGAGCATGTTGAGATAACCGAGAAGGTTACCGGAGTTTGCTCCGAACATGGAAGAAAGAGCGGTGGTGTCAAGGAAAGGAACCGGAATTGCAGCGCCAAGACGGAAAACGACAATAATGAGGAGAGTGTAAAGAAGTTTTTCGCGGATATCCTCTACTTTCCAAGCATTCTTGAAGACATCAAACATCTTTATTTCACCTCGGCCTTTCCGCCAACCTCCTCGATTTTCTGCTTAGCAGACTCAGAGAAAGCAGCTACTTCAACAGTGAGCTGTTTGGTAAGCTCGCCGTTGCCGAGAACTTTGACTCCGTCAAGAGTCTTTTTGAGGAGACCAGCTTCAACAAGGGTCTGCTCATTTACAACAGTGCCGTTCTCGAAGATTTCGAGATCGCCAACGTTAACAATTGCATACTGGGTTGCAAAAATGTTTTTAAATCCGCGTTTCGGGATCTGTCTCTGGAGAGGCATCTGGCCGCCTTCGAATCCGGGACGGATGGAGCCGCCGGAACGGGCTTTCTGACCTTTATGACCTTTACCAGCGGTTTTACCGTTGCCGGAACCGTGGCCTCTACCTCTGCGGTAGCTTTCAGTGTTTGCGCCGGGTGCCGGAGCAAGTTCATGAAGTTTCATATCGGTGCACCTCCTTATTCTTCTACTTCGGTGACCTCGACCATGTGAGCAATCTTAGCAATTTTGCCGCGGGTTGCTGCATTGTCGGGCTGAAGGGTTTCCGCACCAATTTTGCGGAGGCCAAGGGAGATTGCAGTTGCGATCTGATCATCTTTCTTGTGGATAAAGCCTTTTACAAGTTTGATTTTAAGCATTTTAACTGTTTTCCTCCTTAACCGTAGATTTCTTCAACGGTTTTGCCGCGGACTGCTGCAACCTGCTCCGCATCACGGAGAGAAAGCAGGCCCTGCATGGTGGCAGAAACTACGTTGCAAGGATTGTTGGAACGAAGGCATTTGGTACGAACATCATGAATGCCTGCTGCTTCCATAACGGCACGAACTGCGCCGCCTGCGATAACACCGGTACCTTTGGGAGCCGGTTTCA
>JAFSFU010000014.1 GCA_017435025.1 Lachnospiraceae bacterium
CAAGCTGCTGGACGGTGTGACACTGGCAAAGCTGCAGCAGATCTTCCAGTCGGTGATGAAGCGGCAGAAAGATAAGATCGACCCGGTGCGCAGCACGTTCGGAACGATCAAAAAAGAGCCTGTGAGCCTGGAGCAGAAGATCGCGTCTGTGATGGGATATGCCAGAAAACATAGAAAATTCAGTTTTCGCGGAATGCTTACAAAGCAGAAGGACAGAACAGAAGTGGTTGTGACGTTCCTTGCCCTGCTGGAGCTGATGAAGGTAGGAAAGATCCATCTGACACAGGAGAACCTGTTTGACGATATGATGATCGAAACGCTGGAAGAAGAAGGCGCAGAAGAAGAGCTTGATATTCAAGTGGAGGAAATCTGATGAGAGTAGAAGATTTAAAGATACAGGAATCTGTGGTGGAGGCTGTGCTTTTTACCATGGGCCAGTCTGTGGAGATCCGCCAGCTGGCAGCGTCCCTGGAGTCCTCTGAAAAAGAGGCGGCGGCAGCAGCGGAGCGCCTGCGAGAGCGATATGACAGTGAAAACAGAGGCATGCAGATCCTTCGCCTGGAGGACAGTTATCAGATGTCGACCAGATCGGATTACTACAGCAACCTGATCAAAGTAGCGACAACCCCGAAAAAACAGGTTCTTACCGATGTTGTAATGGAAACCCTGGCGATCATCGCCTACAAGCAGCCGGTGACGAAGGCAGATATCGAGAAGATCCGCGGTGTCAAGTCGGATCATGCAGTCAATCGACTGATCGAGTACAACCTGGTATATGAAGCCGGCCGTATGGACGCGCCGGGACGCCCAGCCCTGTTTGCGACCACCGAGGAGTTTTTGAGACGCTTTGGTGTCAGTTCCACGGTAGAACTGCCGGAGATGAATCTGGAACAGAGAGAAGAAATCCGGATCGAAGTGGAAGAGGAACTTGGAATTGTTGGTGACAATGTTACTGAAAATTCGGACCGGTTAGAGGATAATAACGATTGTAGAAATACAGAAAAAATAGAGGAGGAAGAACGCCATGAAATGCAGTGATATTAAAGTGATCAAAAAAGACGGAACAAAAGAAGAATTCAACGTGCAGAAAGTCGTTGTTGCTGTGAATAAATCTGCGAACCGCGCGATGGTTACCTTTTCCAGAGCGGAAACTAATTTCATCTGTCAGTTCGTAGAGGAAATGGCAGAGCAGATGGACGTGGCGGAGATTCCGATCGCTCAGATGCACAATATCGTAGAAGGTGCGCTGGAGCGTGTGAACCCGCTGGTGGCGAAGAGCTATCGCGACTATCGAAATTATAAGCAGGATTTCGTGCGGATGCTGGATGATGTGTACAAAAAGAGTCAGTCCATCATGTACATCGGCGATAAGGAGAACAGCAACACAGACAGTGCGCTGGTATCCACAAAACGAAGCCTGATCTTCAATGAATTGAACAAATCCCTTTACCAGAAGTTCTTTATGACAGTAGAAGAGCTTCAGGCGTGCCGTGACGGATATATTTATATCCATGACATGTCCGCAAGACGTGATACGATGAACTGTTGTCTGTTTGACGTGGAAGAAGTTCTGACCGGCGGATTTGAGATGGGCAACTTATGGTACAACGAGCCAAAGACTCTGGATGTTGCCTTCGACGTGATCGGTGATATCGTGCTCAGTGCCGCGAGCCAGCAGTACGGTGGATTTACCGTTGCAAGCGTTGAGAACATTCTGGCTCCGTATGCAGAAAAGTCTTACGCGAAGTACATTGAAAAATACATGGGACTTGGTCTCGGTGAAGAGAAGGCGAAGGAAATCGCCTGGGCGGATGTACAGCGCGATATGGAACAGGGATTCCAGGGATGGGAGTACAAGTTTAACTCCGTATCTTCCAGCCGCGGTGATTATCCGTTTATCACAATGACAGCCGGAACAGGAACCAGCCGTTTCGCGAAAATGGCAACGATCACCATGTTAAACGTAAGAAAAGGCGGCCAGGGTAAGAAAGACCACAAGAAACCGGTTCTCTTCCCGAAGGTTGTGTTCTTATATGATGAAAAGCTTCACGGACCGGGCGGTGAGCTGGAAGATGTGTTTGAGGCAGGAATCGAGTGTTCCTCCAAGACCATGTATCCGGACTGGCTGTCCCTGACAGGTGAAGGCTATATTGCCAGCATGTACAAAAAATACGGAAAGATCATCAGCCCGATGGGATGCCGTGCATTCCTTTCCCCGTGGTACGAGCGCGGCGGTATGGAGCCGGCAGATGAGCAGGATGTACCGCGATTTGTAGGCCGTTTTAATATCGGTGTTGTGAGTCTGCACCTCCCGATGATCCTGGCAAAATCCAGACAGGAGAGCAGAGACTTCTATGAAGTCCTGGATTATTATCTGCAGCTGATCCGTAAGATCCATATCCGTACCTACGCATATTTAGGTGAGCTTCGTGCGTCCACAAACCCGCTGGCTTACTGCGAAGGCGGTTTCTACGGCGGTCATCTTGGACTTCACGATAAGATCAAACCGCTTCTTAAGACAGCAACCGCATCCTTCGGTATTACTGCGTTCAATGAACTGCAGGAGCTTTACAATGGCAAGTCCCTTGTAGAAGACGGTCAGTTTGCTCTGGAAGTGCTTCAGCATATCAATGACAAGGTGAACGAATTCAAGAAGGAAGACGGCAACCTTTATGCAATCTACGCGACACCGGCAGAGAACCTTTGCGGTCTCCAGGTGACACAGTTCCGTAAGAAATACGGAATTATTGAAAACGTATCCGACCGTGAGTATGTGAGCAACGGATTCCACTGCCACGTGACTGAGGATATCACCCCGATCGAAAAACAGAATCTGGAATACCGTTTCTGGGAACTTTCCAACGGCGGCAAGATCCAGTATGTGAAATATCCGATCGATTACAATAAAGACGCGATCAAAGCCCTGGTTCGCAGAGCCATGAAGATGGGATTCTATGAAGGTGTAAACTTGTCCCTGTCTTACTGCGACGACTGTGGCCACGAAGAACTGAATATGGACGTTTGCCCGAAGTGCGGCAGTAAGAACCTGACGAAAATCGACCGTATGAATGGTTACCTCAGCTACTCCCGTGTCAAAGGCGACACCCGTCTGAATGACGCAAAGATGGCGGAGATTGCGGAACGCAAGAGCATGTAGCACGATCAGATCGTGCGTGTGCACGATTTGAGAGGAGAAACAGGAAAATGAGATACCATAATATTACTAAGGACGACATGTTAAACGGCGATGGCTTGCGCGTGGTTCTTTGGGTTGCCGGATGCAGCCATGCCTGCAAAAACTGTCACAACCCGATCACATGGGATATCTGCGGCGGAATCCCCTTTGATGAGGCTGCAAAGGAGGAAATTTTTGAGCAGCTTCGTGAGAGCTATATTTCCGGCATTACATTCAGCGGCGGAGACCCGTTCCATATGCAGAACCGCGGTGAGGTTTGTGAGCTGATCCGGGAGATTCACGAGAAATTCCCGGAGAAAACAATCTGGCTCTACACCGGTTATATGTGGGAGGAAGTAAAGGATCTTCCAAACGTGGAGCTGATCGATGTGCTGGTGGACGGAAAGTTCGTGGAGGAACTGAAAGATGCAAATCTTCACTGGAAGGGAAGTTCTAACCAGAGAGTGATCGATGTAAAGAAGACATTTGCGTCCGGAGATGTGATTCTTCACGACTGATCGAAGAAAGTTTATATGATTTTAACAATATGTTGACTTGACGTTGGAAAAATTTTCCAGTATAATCTTGAACATTCAGTAAGGGAGTAGTCAGCAGAGGTCCCTGGATCGCTGTACTCAAGTCAACAACACGGAAGAGATAAACTTCTGGCTTGAATTTTTATGACGAGACTTACCTGGAATTCCGAAGGGAATTAGCGGGTAAGGCTCGTCTTTTTTCGTGTCTTAAGGAAATTCCATCTGCATGAAATTCCCAGATTCCGGAAAAACTAAAAAGAAAAGGTCAGTCCATGGATGTTGATAGAATACAATAAAATGGCTGACCAGACACAAAAGGAGGAGGCAAATGAAACAGGAATATTTGTCCAGCATGGAAGAGGTACTGCGCGAGCAAAATTCCACAGAAGCAGGTCTTAGTACTGCGGAAGCGGAAAAGCGTTTGGAGCAGTACGGCAAGAACAAACTGGAAGAAGGCGAGAAAGAGTCTCTGTTCTCTAAGTTTGTGAAGGAACTGAAGGACCCGATGATCATCATCCTGATCGTAGCTGCGGTGATTTCCGGTTTTACCGCTGCGTATGAAGGTGAGCCATTCACCGATGTTATCATCATCATGGCGGTTGTTATCATCAACGCAGTTCTCGGTGTATTCCAGGAGAGCAAGGCCGAAGCAGCCATTGCAGCATTACAGGAAATCGCAGCGGCCACCAGCAAAGTGCTGCGCGACGGAAAGATCGTTACATTAAAGAGTGAAGACCTGGTGCCGGGCGATATTGTAATTCTTGAGGCCGGTGACGCAGTTCCGGCAGACGGACGTATTATTGAGAGTGCCAGCCTGAAGATCGAAGAGGCGGCTCTGACCGGTGAATCCGTTCCGGTCAATAAAGTGATGGATGTTCTGAAGTTGGACGGCGAAAAGGATGTTCCGCTGGGCGACAGAAAGAACATGATGTACATGGGTTCCACCGTTGTTTACGGCCGCGGCCGCGCTGTGATCACCGGAACCGGAATGAACACGGAGATGGGTAAGATCGCAAATGCCCTTGCAATGGCGAAGGAGGAAGAAACTCCTCTGCAGATCCAGATGAATCAGCTCAGTAAGATCCTGACAATTCTGGTCATCGGTATCTGTGCCGTTATCTTTGCAGTCGGCATTTTCCGCTCCGGCAGCGAAGGAATTTCCGGCGAGATCATGCTGGACAGCTTTATGGTTGCGGTATCTCTTGCAGTAGCGGCAATTCCGGAAGGTCTGGCAGCGGTAGTAACCGTGGTGCTTTCCATCGGCGTAACCAACATGTCCAAACGCAATGCGATTATCCGTAAGCTGACAGCGGTAGAGACTCTGGGATGTACCCAGATCATCTGCTCCGATAAGACCGGTACACTGACCCAGAATAAGATGACGGTTGTGGAACATGCCGCTGACGATGAAAAGAAACTGGAAATCTGTATGGCTCTCTGTTCCGATGCCGAGCTGGATCCGGATTCCAAAGAGGCAGTCGGTGAGCCGACCGAATGTGCGCTGGTCAACGATGCATATAAGAACGGTATGCCGAAGGATGAACTGAAGAAGGCGTATGTACGTATCGGTGAAGCTCCGTTCGACTCCATGCGTAAGATGATGTCCACCGTACATGAGCATGAAGGCCAGATCATCCAGTTCACAAAGGGTGCACCGGACGAAGTCCTGAAGTGTTGTACGAAAGCTTATGTGGGTGGCCAGATTGTTCCGATGACCGATGCGATCCGTACAAATATTTTAAACAGCAACAAAGCGATGGCAGACCGTGCACTCCGTGTGCTCTGCGGTGCGGAACGTATTTGGGATGCGAAACCGACCGATTTTGCGCCGGAAGTACTGGAGCAGGATCTGATCTACCTGGGACTTTCCGGTATGATCGACCCGGTAAGACCGGAAGTAAAAGATGCGATCGAGAAGTGCCGTGAGGCCGGCATCCGACCGATCATGATCACCGGTGACCACAAAGATACAGCGGCAGCGATCGCTATGGAACTTGGCATCATCGAGAGTGCAGACCAGGCGATTACGGGTTCCATGCTGAATGACATGAGCGACGAAGAATTTGCAGAGAAGATCGAACAGTACTCCGTATACGCCCGCGTACAGCCGGAACACAAAGTACGTATCGTAAACGGCTGGAAGGCAAAGGGCAAAGTTACTGCTATGACCGGCGACGGTGTCAACGATGCACCGTCCATCAAGAGCGCCGATATCGGTATTGGAATGGGTATCACCGGTACGGACGTTACAAAGAACGTGGCAGACATGGTTCTTGCAGATGACAACTTTGCAACCATCGTTTCTGCAGTGGAGGAAGGACGCCGTATTTACGCAAATATCCGTAAGGCGATCCAGTTCCTTCTGGCTTCCAACCTGTCGGAAGTATTGTCCATTTTCTTTGCGACCATGCTTGGATTTACGATCCTGGAGCCGGTACATCTGCTCTGGATCAACCTGATCACCGACTGTTTCCCGGCACTGGCTCTCGGTATGGAAAAGAGCGAGTCCGATATCATGAAGCAGTCCCCGCGTGATCCGAAGGCGGGCATCTTCGCAGGAGGTATGGGCTTTGACGTATTCTTCCAGGGCGCGATCGTAACAGTCCTGGTTATGGCATCCTACCTGATCGGTCATCATTACGAGAGCGGTGTATGGGAGTTCGTGAACAGCAAAGATGGTACGACTATGGCATTCCTCACACTGTCCATGGTGGAGATCTTCCATTCCCTGAACATGAGAAGCCGCAGAGGATCCATCTTTAAGCTGACCACACCGAACGTATTCCTGTACGGCGCGATGATCGTTTCCTTCCTGCTGACAACAGCGGTGATCGAAGTTCCGTTCCTCGCGAAAGCGTTTGAGTTCACTCCGATCGCATTACCGGAGTATCTGATCGCCCTTGGCTTGGCACTCTCCATCATTCCAATCATGGAAGTTGTGAAGTTTGTACAGAGAAAACTTGGAAAATAGATCATGAACAACGAGAATCAATGGGATAAATTATTAAAGATAAAAACATCGGGGCGGGACGATTCCAGAGCGGATCAGTTCTGCTATCCGTATGAACCGACACCATACTGCGTGTTGGAGCGGCTGGCGAATGAAGGATATATCGGAAAGAAAAATACGCTGATCGATTACGGATGCGGAAAAGGCCGTGTAGACTTCTTTTTGTCTTATCAGGCAAGATGCCGGTCGATCGGAATCGAATATGACGATCGCATCTATCGCGTGGCGGTGGAAAACCAGAAAACATCCGCTTCGGCAGGACGCGTTACATTCTGTATGCAAAATGCGGAAGTATATGCAGTGCCGACGGAGGCAGACCGGTTTTATTTCTTTAATCCGTTTTCCGTGGAAATCTTACAAAGCGTTATGGGACGAATCCTGGATTCCTACTATGAAAAACCGCGGGAGATGCTTTTGTTTTTCTATTATCCGTCCGACGAGTATATCTCCTATCTGATGACGGTGGATCAGGTAGAGTTTTTAGATGAGATCGACTGTCGCGATCTGTTTGACGGGAATGAGCAGAGAGAACGTGTTGTGATATTTGAAGTCGTTGGATAAATGACTGGAGATTTTGTATGGCACCTAAACAGACTGTAAATGTTTGTTTAGGTGCTATTTTTGTTTCAGACGGCGCACTTTTATGGTATACTAAATCAAATATACATTTTTCGAATTTGAATGGATTTAACTGATAAATGAACGATGGGGTGAGTTGATGGAGCAGAAATTGATGATGACGGTGGATGTGAGCAATGTCCTGAATTATGCATTACAGCAGAACGGAGCAGCACTGGTAAGGGAAATATATCTGAAAAATGAAACCGGAACGGATCTTGAGAATCTGGTTGTCCGCGTGTGTTCGGACGTGGATCTGATCGAGCCGTTTACGCAGGGCATTCAGGTGCTGCCGCATGGAGATGAGATTCGTCTGAGAAATCTTGATATTCATGTAAAAGGCGAGTACCTGGCATCTCTGACGGAGCGCGTTTTTTGCAATCTGCAGGTGGAGATGTGCAGCGGGGAAGAATGCTTTGCTTCCGAAAGCAAACCGCTCACGGCCCTGGCTTACGACGAGTGGCCGGGACTCAAGTATTATCCGGACCTGCTGGCGACCTTCGTGACACCGAATCATCCGGTGGTGGCAGAGCTGGTTCTTTCTGCATCCAAATGGCTGGAAACCTGGACAAAGAATCCGTCTTTGGACGGTTACCAGAGCAAAGATCAGAACCGCGTGAAGATGATGGCGGCGGCTGTGTACGCAGCGCTGCAGGAACGGAATATCACATATGCGGTGCATCCGGCAAGTTTTGAATCCGTTGGACAGCGGGTGCGGCTGGCAGATGCGGTGATGAAACAGCATATGGGTAACTGCATGGACATGACACTGCTTTACGCGGCATGTCTGGAATCAATGGGATTGAACCCGTTTTTGATCTTGATGAACGGACATATATTTGCCGGCGTATGGCTGGTGGAGGAATCTTTTGCAGATCCGATCGTGGATGATCCGACCCAGCTGGAGAAGCGCATGGCAAGAGGAATCCATGAACTTCTTGTGGTTGAGTGTACGATGATGTGCGCCGGAAAAACCAATGATTTTGATGCGGCGATGAAAGCGGCGGAACAGCAGATCGGAAACTACAGTGAGTTCCTCTTTGCGATCGATGTGAAGCGTGCAAGAAAGAGCGGAATTCGTCCGCTGCCGATCCGGATCAAAACTGAGACCGGTTATGTGGTTCAGCACGATAATCGCAGTGCAGATGAGATCACTGCCGTTCCGGACAGATTAGATCCGACCTTTATCTATAAGCAGGGACAGGAGACGGAGCAGGCAACAAGAGCCGGACAGTGGGAGCGAAAACTTCTGGATCTCAGCCTGAGAAACATGCTGATCAACATGCGGTTGACCAAATCGGTCGTGCCGCTGCTCTCAGGAGCTTTGGGTGATCTGGAGGATGCTCTGGCAGACGGAGAAGAGTTCCAGGTTCTTCCTCGCCCGCAGGAGTGGGAGCTGAAAGAGGTGGATGCGTTCACGCTGGAGAACACCAACGACCTGGGACCGTACGGAGAACTGATCGCACTGGAATGCAAGCATAAAAAATTACATACCATCTACTCCGAAAAAGAACTGAACAGCACACTTACAAAAATCTATCGCTCAGCGAAGACATCTATGGAGGAAAACGGTGCCAGCACTTTATATATGGTTATGGGTCTCCTGCGATGGTTCGAAGATAAACACAGCAAGACTCCGAAATATGCACCGCTCGTTCTGGTGCCCATCGATATCATCCGCAAATCGGCAAGCAAAGGCTATGTGCTGCGGATGCGCGACGACGATGCCCAGATCAATATCACATTATTGGAATTTTTAAAACAGACCTTCGATATCCGAATCCATGGACTGAACCCGCTTCCGATGGACGAGCATGGTCTCGACATGAAGAAGATTTTTGCGACCGTTCGCTACGGTATCATGGATGAAACCATGTGGGATGTGATTGAGTCCGGTTTTATTGGTAACTTCTCGTTCTCTCAGTTTGTCATGTGGAACGACATCCGCAGCCGCAGCGATATTCTGGAGCGAAATAAAGTGGTTCGCAGTTTAATGAACGGTGCAGTGGATTGGGACTGCACAATTCCGGAACAGGTGGATACGGACGAAGCTTATCTTCCGATCGCGGCTGATGCGTCACAGCTTCGCGCCATCAACATGGCGGCCAACGACGTGAGTTTCGTCCTTCACGGCCCGCCGGGAACCGGCAAGTCCCAGACCATCACGGCCATGATCGCCAACGCCCTGACGAAAGGAAAGACGGTTCTCTTTGTGGCGGAGAAAATGGCGGCTCTCGAAGTGGTAGAACGCCGTCTGGATAATCTTGGGATCGGTGATTTCTGCCTGGAACTCCATTCCAATAAGGCAGTGAAAAAGAATGTTCTGGACCAGTTAAAGCGTGGTCTGGAGATCAATAAGAGTTTATTTGATACAGAGTACGATAAAAAGATTGAAGATATCCGCGGCATGCGTGCGCGCCTGGATGCCTATGTTCGCGCACTCCATAAACGACGCCCGTTCGGAAAGTCCATGCGCGAGATGATCGATTATTACGAGCAGGTACCGGACTACGGAAAAGAGCTTCGTTTCGAGCGTGATTTTGCGGCGGCACTTACCCAGAGTGAATTGAACAATCAGAGATATTTGTTAGAGCGTCTGGCAGCAGCCGGCAAAGCGGTGGGACATCCTTGCGGACATCCGCTGACACCGGTACATACCGCATCCTATTCCCAGACACTGAAAATGGAACTGGAAGAGACAATCCGCGTTTATCAGGATTCCGTTCGTAAGTTCCGGGACAGCCTGCATAAGTTTGCCGGCATGGTGGAAAAAGATGCGCCAAATACAGAGATGCAGTGGAAAAAGCTGTGCAGTGACGCGTCCGGTATCCGAATGGCAGAGGAGATCCCAGCATTCCTGATGGATCTGGAATCTTTCTCCCAGCAGTTTAAACAGCCGTATTTATACCTGCAGAAACGTCATGCATTCGAAGAGAAAAAACAGCAGTTTGCTGACCGCTGGAATGAAAATTTCCTGCGGATGGACATGGAACCGTTCCGCAGTCGGTATGAAGAGGCCGGCAGCAAGCTCCTCGGTAAACGACGTGCCTTCGCTGCGCTCACATCAGAACTTCAGGCGTACGCCAAGTTCCAGGTGGTGACCGAGCAGATTCCGGTGCTCCTGACCGATGTGACCTTCTATCAGCAGGAGCAGAAAGAGATCGAAGATCTTTATCGTGATTTTACGCCACAGTGGCAGGAGCTTTTGGAACAGTATCCGACCGCAGAGGAGCTGCAGGAGTATGAAAATCGCACCCGCGCGATATTGGATATTGTGACGCCGTTCCGTGAAAAGATCCGCGCGTTGAAGTTTAACGGTCAGTTTGACGCATGTATGGAGGCAGCAGCTGCGGTGCATCGGGATATGGAACAGATGGAGTCCGCCGAGGAAGTGCTGTACGATCTGTTAGAGGTGGCATTTGGAAAGCCGGAAGAGGCGACCACCAGCTGGTTCGACCACCGACTGGGCGTGTGCGATCGTATTTTAGAGAATAAGGGACAGATCAAAGACTGGATCGTATACCGTCAGTTCTCCCAGGAGTGCCGCAGTGCGGGGCTTGGATGTGTCTGCGATGCGTATGAGGATGGCATGTCCCATGAACAGATGATGGATATCTACATGAAATCCATCTATAAAGCGATGATCTTATCCGTGATCGAAGAAGAACCGGCGCTCAACGGTTTCACCGGTACCGGATTCAACGAGCGGATCCAGCAGTTCAAGAAACTGGATCTGGAATTTATGGAACTGACCAAGGAAGAAGTAAAGTGCAGACTGACACAGAATCTGCCGCGGGATAACGATTCCGTGCAGATCAGCAAGGAGTTGAACGTCCTGCGCCGTGCCATCAGCAGCAACGGACGCGGATTATCCATTCGCGCACTGTTTGATCAGATTCCGACTATTTTACCGAAATTGTGTCCATGTATGCTGATGAGCCCGATCTCTGTGGCCCAGTATCTGTCTGTGGATAATGAATTGTTTGATATTGTTGTATTTGACGAAGCGTCCCAGCTTCCGACCTGTAAGGCGGTCGGTGTGCTGGCGCGCGGTAAAAATTCCGTGGTCGTGGGCGACCCGAATCAGATGCCGCCGACCAGTTTCTTTGCCGGAAATATGGTAGATGAGGACAACCTGGATATTGAGGATCTGGACAGCATCCTCGATGACTGTTTGGCGCTCGGAATGCCGCAGGCGCACCTGAAATGGCATTATCGCAGCCGCCATGAAAGTCTCATCGCATTCAGCAACCAGGAGTTCTACGAGAATTCCATGCTCACCTTCCCATCGGTCAACGACCGTGAGAAGCGTGTGAAACTGGTGAAAGTGGAAGGACATTTTGAGCGCGGCAGGAGCCGTGTGAACCGTGGCGAGGCAAAGGCGATCGTGGAAGAAATTCTGCGTCGATACAACGATCCGATGCTGAAAAAACAGACCGTCGGTGTGGTAACATTTAATATCAGCCAGCAGATTTTGATCGAGGATATGCTGCAGTCAGAATTCCAAAAGAATGCGGATTTCGATCTCTGGGCCAACTCCGGTGAAGAGCCGTTGTTCGTCAAGAATCTGGAGAACGTTCAGGGCGATGAGCGTGACGTGATCCTGTTCTCCGTGGCTTTCGGTCCGGATGCGGAGGGTAAGATGTCCCTGAACTTTGGTCCGATCAATAACCAGGGAGGATGGAAACGACTGAACGTAGCCGTGACGAGAGCCCGCGAGGCCATGATGGTATTTACGATCATGACAGCGGACATGATCAACCTGAAACGCACCCGCTCCAGAGGTGTGGAGGCGTTGAAGAATTTCCTGGAATTTGCGGAGCGCGGCATTCTGCAGTCCGATTACAGGACCATGACCACATCCAAATATCAGGGTATTCTGAACCGCATCTGCAAGGAACTGGAGAGCGCCGGCTATGAATACGAGAAGGCGGTCGGCCATTCCGATTTCAAGATCGACCTGGCTGTACAGAACCCGTACAACGAGGACGAATACTTGCTCGGTATCATGTTGGACGGCGATTCCTACCGTCGTTCCGCCAACACAAAAGACCGTGAAGTGGCACAGATCAATGTGCTGAGCGGTCTTGGATGGAACCTGCACCGCATGTGGACCATGGACTGGTGGGACAACCGGGAGAAAGAACTGGCGAAGTTGCTCCAGATTCTGGAAGAAAAGAAGATTGAGGCCTTTGACCGCAAGAAGAAGGCAGAAGCAATAAATAAAAATATCATGGATGACAGAAAGGAAATAGAATAGATATTAGTAAGGAAAGAGCAGTACCTGGTATAAACACCGGGTGCTGCTTATTTTTGTTGTTTGTTTGGCAGAGAAAAAAATTTTTTTCCGTCCCATATACTGTTCTTGCAAGGAAAAATCTCAAAATGAAGGAGGAAAATGTATGATGAGTGAGATGAAGAATCATGAGGGAAGGATGAATGGATTTGCAAGGAGAACTCTACTGCTGAATGTGGATATCGATGTTTCCGGATCCATGAAAGGACCGAAGATCGATTATGCGAACCGGGCATTGGCTCAGGCAGTAGATACGGTCGGTCAGTTCTGTGAGGAACAGAATGTACGTCTTCTTGTTTCTGTGGTGCGCTTCTCAGACTATGCAGAGTTTGTCAAACGAATGGAGGAATACCGAGCGGAAACGTTCCGGTGGACCACATTGGAGGCGTCCGGTTCCACGGAAATGGGAAAGAGTTTCAAAGAACTTTGTTCTCTGAGCAAAAATGAGATTGAGGGACAGTATCGCCTGCTGCCGCCGGTGGATCTTCTGATCTCTGACGGCTATAGTACCTGCAGTGAATCGGAATTGAATGGGGCGCTGGATATGTTGGCGAATCATCCGCTCCACAAAAAGGCTATCCGTGTGCCAATCGGAATCGGAACAAAAAGAGAGGATGGAACATACTCCTTTGATGAAGCGACATTGAAGCGATTCGGCAATCAGAATCTGCTTCTGACAGCAGAAAATGTGGATGAGCTGGTAAAGGCAATCCTTTGGACAAGTCTTTCTGCCAGCCAGATGTCGGTAACACCCGAAGCGATGGACAGCAAAAATCTGGGAGAACATTTGGAAAAACAGCGTGGACTTTTCGAGGGAAGTATCGGCGGCGCGATCATGATTCCAAGTGCAATCGTAGACGAGGAGGCAGAAACTCAGAAAAAATTCATTTAGGAGGAATCGACATGAAAAGAAGTAAGATATTTGCAATTTCCCAAACAGGTGTCAGCCATTTATCGGCTGACACCTCCAGATGCTTTTCGCCATGTCAGGATGCATACAAGATCATGAATTTTTCCGATTCAGATATTTTGGATTATCGCGGATATTTGAACGGCACAATTCTTGCAGTGGCGGACGGCCATGGGAATCCGATTTGTCATGGCAGTTCTGAGTTCGGCTCCAGGCTGGCGGTGGAGGCGGCTGTCGAGTGTATGATGGATCTGGTGAAAGAATATGAGAAAACTCTGGATGCCAATGTTTTTCAATATTTTCCTAAAATGGTCGTGACAATCTGGAGAGACTGGGTGATGGAACATGCAAAAGGCAGGTTTCCGGAGCAGGATCTGAAGCGGAGATTTAAAAACGAACAGGCATATGAGGCATACGAGCAGAGGATCTTCATGGATTATGGAAGCACGCTGCTGGCTGCTGTTGCAATACCGGAAACCCAGCTGTTGGTTGCTGCACAGATTGGAGACGGAGATCTGCTGTTTCTGTGCCGGTCGGATAAAAACGGGGAAGTACGTCGTCTGATTCGTGGAAATCCGGAGCAGGAATTCGGAAGCAATCGCACGGACAGCCTTTGTATGCATGATGCGGAGAAAAAGTTTCAGATGCTGATTCTGGATGGAAGTGAAGATGAAGCAGTGAGAGAGCAGCTGGATGATTATGTTCTTATGCTGGCTACAGACGGAATCTCATCGGCAGCACTGTCGGACTATCACTTTTTATCGGATTTTTGCCGGCCCTGGATGAGCGGATACATGAATGTGGAACGAAAGGACGAGAGAAAACGCTTAGAGGAACTGTTTGGCCAGATCATGGAAAAGGACATGCGGTTTTATTCAAGTGATGACATGACTGTGGTGCTGATGGCTGTCAATGATCGTATGGAAAAGGATTCCAAATGCTGAAGGTTAAGGAAAAGGAGGGGAAATGGGCGTAAAGTCATCAAATCAGATAAAAACAATCCGTTTGCAAGATGGCACAGCCGGAAAAACTCTTCGAATTAAGGGAACTCCGGTTGGAAGCGGAAAGCAGGGAGCGGTCTATGTGAAACAGGCCAGAGGAAATGCTTCCAAACAGGCCGTGAAAATTTTTCATGGCTGCTCAAGAGATGCAGAAGAATGTATAAAAAAACTCACAACCGTAAAATTCCCTAAGAATCTGCCAATCTGCCGACCGAAAAAATGGTTCAGAACAGAAGGCGGCCAATTCGGGTATGTGATGGACTTGAAAAAGGAGGGGTATGTGGAATATAAAGATCTGCTCCGTATCTTGTCGGAACAAGGATCCGGGTCCATAGAACTTCCCAATCTGCTGATCTTATGCCGCATTGGTTATGGACTGGCGGAAATTGTTGACTGCATTCATGAAATGGGGTGGGTGTTTCCGGATCTTTCGGAAAATAACTTTGCTTTTCATCCTAAGAACGGCACGGTTGTCCTGTTCGATACGGACAATCTGCGTGAGATTTCGGAAGCGGCATCGGGAAACATTGCGATACGGGGAACTTATGGGAGCATGGCGCCGGAACTGGTGCTGGGTCAAACGTATCCCAATGTGCATAGTGACAACTTTGCGCTTGCCAGTGTAATCTTTCAGATGTTTCTGCATCATTATCCGTACGATGGAAAAGCAATGATGGAGGAGATCAATGATGCAGAATACTACCGGAAATATCATGGAACCGATCCGGTATTCATCTTTTCCCGGTCAAGAAGAGACCGGGCATTGCCCAAAACCGGGTATTATGAAAAAATGTGGGATGAATGGGAACATGTAATTCCCACGGAACTCCGGGCAATGTTTTCCAGAACCTTTGAAACAGGAGCCAAACAGCCTCAAAACAGACCGAATGCGAAGGAGTGGATGGCTTTATTTGGGAAGCTGGCCGGCCGCGTGTCATATTGTCCCTAGTGCCGCCATGAAATGTTTACAGAAGGAATGATCTTCGATTGTCCTGTCTGCAGGAAAAAAAGCAGAATCCCCTATCTTATGGTACATGCGAATGAAAACACCTGTCGGATCCCGTTCTATAAGAATCTGGAAATCAGCGCTTTTGAAATAGAAGGAAAATGTGATAAAAAGCGGGATTTTCTATTCCATGATGGGGTTCGTCCAATCATAAAGGTGGCAGAAAGCAACGGAAAGCCGTATTTGGTAAATCTGGACCCCAGAGAAAAGACATGGATCTGCGCTTACGGACCGATCGAGCAGTCCATGGAGTACGGGGATGGGAATCTGTTGGCAAAGAATGTGTGTGTGCGTATTCCCATGGAGCAGGGGGAGTGGGTGATCACGATGGGAGAACAATGACGAGAGTGTAAGATGCACTCATTGGGAAGTGAAAGGAGAGGGATTGTATGGCACAGAAATTCTATATCAGTGATTGTCATTTTGGACATAAAAATGTACTTCAGTTTGATCAGAGACCATTTGACACGGTCGAGGAGATGGATCGGGTCATGATGGAAAACTGGAAAAAACGCGTGGGGGAAGAGGATGAGGTGTATATCCTTGGTGACTTCTGCTATCGTTCCGAAAAAGATCCTGTTTGGTATTTAAAACGGCTTCCGGGCAAGAAGTATCTGCTCACCGGCAATCATGATGCGGATATTTTGAAAAGTCATGATGCTCTGATGTGCTTTGAAAGTGTGGAGCAGATAAAGTATGTGGATGATAATGGAAAATACCTGTGTTTATGCCATTTTCCAATCGCCGAGTGGTATGCATATCATCGAGGAACCTATCATATTTACGGTCATATTCATAATCGGCTGTCGGATACGTGCCTGATCATGAGGAACAGGAAGCATGCGTATAATGCGGCTGCATGTATCAACAACTATGTACCCGGTACACTGGAAGAGATCATTGCCAATAATCAACAATTTGCGGAATCGCATCCTCTTGGTTGGAAAGATTTTGTTCCTGTGGTATGATAGATAACATAAATACGACCACGATACAGAAAGAGGGAAACAAATGGGAGCAGAAAATGGAGAGTGGATCATACATGGTCTTGAATGGGACAATCCGCTTCGGATCCGCTCAGCGGAAGAACTGATCAATTATATCAACGAAGTCGGTTGCCTTCCATTGTTTAAAAATGAGATTGACGGCTTTTCCGTGGAGGAACATACCTGGTCAGACGGATGGTGGAGCGGCGATCCGGAGCAGGATCCATGGGAGTGGCGTGCGATTCTCGCAAGAAGCGAAAAGGTCGCCTATGGAAAATTCTTTGATAAAAAGGCCGGTTTCATTTCACTGGAATGGCTGCCTTACTTTGTAAATTACCGCCGCGACGGTTACGACTTCGATGCCAAATACGATGATGAGCTGGCCAGTATCCGAAGTAAAAAGATCATGGACCAGTTTCTTGTCCATGAGGAACTGTTTTCCTATGAGTTAAAAGAACTGGCGGGGTTCGGAAAAGGCGGCGAAAAGAATTTCCCGGGAATTGTGACAGATTTACAGATGCAGACCTATCTGGCTGTGAAAGACTTTCGCTGCAAGAAAAACAAAAAGGGACAGGAATACGGATGGGCCATCGCGGTATACTGCATGCCGGAGCAGATTTGGGGATATGATGCAGTGACCGCCGCATACAAAGAGGAGCCGGAAGTCTCAAAGAATAGGATATTTAACCGCGTAAAAGAAGTATTCCCGTGGGCAACCGAGAAGCAGATACGAAAGGTCTGCAAGTAACAGAGAGGAAAATGAATGGAGAATTTGATCAATAACATACCGATCAAAGTGATCAAAAGCAGCCGAAAAACCGTTTCCGTCGAGGTAAAAGCGGATGGAATCATTGTCAGAGCCCCGTACCGGATGGGGAAACAGGCAATCCACGCGTTTCTCCTAGAGAAGAGCAGATGGATCGAAAAGAACTACATGATCTTACAGGAACGCGCAAAGAACTGGGGCGATCTGACTCCTTTCACCGATGCGGAAATTGACGAGCTGGCTGAAAAAGCACTAACTGTCATTCCGGGGAAGGTCAAATATTACGCAAAGAAGCTGGGCGTGACCTACGGGCGGATCACGATCCGCAACCAGCGCACACGTTGGGGCAGCTGTTCCAGCAAAGGCAATCTGAACTTCAACTGCCTGCTCATGCTGTTTCCGGACGATGTGATCGACAGCGTGGTTGTCCATGAACTGTGCCACTTAAAGCACATGGATCACTCCGCAGAGTTTTACGCGGAGGTGGAGCGTGCATTCCCGGAGTATCGGAGATGCCAGAAGTGGCTGAAGGAACACGGCGGGGGATATTTGAGGAGACTGCCGTAGGGGGAAATAGGAGATAAGAAAGGTGGCAGTATCATATGCGGACTAGACAAGAAGTCTTGGAATACGGCCTGTCCTTGCCGGGAACCTACCAGAGTACGCCGTTTCGCGATCCGAATTGGATCTTGGTAAGAATACAGAAGAATAAAAAGGCGTTTCTTTGGACTTATGAGAGAAATGGGAACCTTTGTATCAACGTAAAAGTCGATCCGGAGTGGCGTGATTTTTGGAGAAATGCGTACGTCTCTGTACTGCCCGGGTACCATCAAAATAAAAACCATTGGAATACGGTGATCCTGGATGGCACGGTACCGAAGCATGAGATACAGAGAATGATCGCGGAGAGTTATGATTTGGTAAATGAGAGGTAGAAGATGAGAAAACATATGATGGGTATTTTGGCAGTTGCTGTGTTGGTGGGACTGATTGGATGCAGCAGTGAAAGTGATTTGGGTGGTTCGGAAAAATCTGCAAGCACAGCTGCTGAGACAGTGCAGACTGATATGATGCATGATGTCGCAGCGCAGGAAGGCAGTTATACGCAGATCAGCATGGACGAAGCCGTGACCATGATGGATGAGGAAACGGATTATATCATTCTGGATGTTCGCAGACCGGATGAATTTGCGGACAAACATATCCCGAATGCGATCAACGTTCCAAATGAGGCGATTGGAGAGGAAGAAATTCCGGAACTGCCGGACAAGGAACAGATGATTTTGGTGTACTGCCGCAGCGGCAACCGCAGCAAACAGGCGTCGGAGAAACTGGCGGCGCTAGGCTATACGAATGTGTATGAGTTCGGCGGGATCAACGACTGGCCGGGAGAGACGGTCGGGGAGTAGGGATGGTTGAGATTGATTGGCCGGTATACAGAAAGGTGGGGATAACATGCTTCCATTAATCGACAAGAAGAAAACCGGAATTTATTTGAGAAGACTTATGGATGAACGGGGGCTTAATGTAAAAGATGTTCAACAATATTTGGGTCTGGGAAGTGTTCAAAGTGTGTACCACTGGTTAAATGGCATCAGTGTTCCAACCGTAGACAACCTGTATGCTCTCAGTTATTTATTTCAAGTGTCTGTAGATGATATGTTGTGTGGAAATAGACCTAGAATACTTATTGGTAAAAATCAGGCACAGATAAAACGCCTGTATGCATATTACGAAAAATTAAATGAAATACGAGCTGCGTAGAATTATACTACAAGTTCAATGACAAATGAGGCATTCTCCTTTAAAATTATTTCTAGGAAGTACTGAGGAATTTATGATAATCTTGACAACAGCGTCTTTGATTGTGGCAATTCTAAATATGAAAAATAAAAAGTAGCAGTCCTGAACCCTGAGAAAGTTTGATACTGCTACTTTTGTAGAATAATAAATTTTCGCCGGGTCGGGTGAAGTGCACTCACCTTCCGACTGCTTGTTAAGTATATTATATTCAATCATTCGGATGAAAGCAAGAGAAAAAATAGAATTATACTGAAGGTATAATGAGTACTGTAACACATGAATTATTAGTTTAAAGGAGGAAGTATTAATGGGCGTATGGATGATAGGAACAGGAAATATATCGATTAAGCCACAAGTGGAAGAGAA
>JAFSFU010000138.1 GCA_017435025.1 Lachnospiraceae bacterium
ATTACAGGCCATGATCTTACAGTTGAGCAGATCATCGCAGTATGCCGCGGTTATGCGGAGGTAGTACTTTCTGAGGAAAGTAGAGAGAAGATCCTCGCTTCCAGACAGGTTGTAGACGAGCTGGTTGAGGAGAAGAAAGTTGTTTACGGTATTACAACAGGTTTCGGTAAATTCAGTGATGTGGTTATTTCTCAGGATGAGTGTAAATTACTTCAGAAGAACTTGATCATTACTCATGCAGTAGGTGCAGGCAATCCGTTCACAGAGGACATCGCAAGAGGTATCATTCTTCTTCGTGTTAACAACCTCTCCAACGGTTTCTCCGGTATCCGTCTTGAGACAATTGAGACAATGATCGCAATGTTAAATAAGCGTGTGACTCCGTACATTCCGGAAAAAGGTTCCCTTGGCGCATCCGGCGACCTTGCTCCGTTGTCCCATATGGTTCTTCCGATGATCGGTCTCGGTATGGCTTGGTACGAGGGTGAGTTACTTCCGGGCGCAGCGGCTATGAACCGTGCAGGAATCCCGGTAATCGAACTTTCTGCAAAAGAAGGTCTTGCATTAAACAACGGTACTCAGGCGATGACATCCGTAGGTGCACATGCACTTCACGATGCGATCACTCTGTTAAAAGCAGCAGATATTGCAGCAGCCCTTTCCTACGAAGCACAGAACGGTGTAACAGATGCTCTTGATCCGAGAGTACACCAGGTTCGTCCGCACGCAGGTCAGATGGCTACAGCAAGAAACCTGTTAAGACTTCTTGAGGACAGCAACAATACAACACGTCAGGGCCAGATCCGTGTGCAGGATGCGTATTCCATGCGCTGCTGCCCGCAGGTTCACGGTGCAAGTAAAGATGCTGTGAACTATGTGCATGGTCGTGTGGATATTGAGATCAACTCCGTAACAGATAACCCGTTGATCTTCAAAGAGGACAGAACTGGTATCTCCGGCGGTAACTTCCACGGACAGCCGATGGCATTAAGCTTTGACTTCTTAAAGATTGCTGAGTCTGAGCTTGCTGATATTTCCGAGCGTCGTATCGAGCGTCTTGTAAACCCGGCATACAGCGGACTTCCGGCATTCTTAACACCGAACGGCGGTGTAAACTCTGGTTTCATGATCGTTCAGTACTCCGCAGCGGCTCTCGTTTCCGAGAACAAAGTTTTAGCGCACCCGGCATCTGTTGACTCCATTCCGTCTTCTGCCGGTCAGGAGGACCACGTAAGTATGGGTACTATCGCTGCAAGACAGTCTGCAGAGATTGGACGCAACGTTCGCCGCGTACTTGCTATGGAGATGATGGTTGCCTGTCAGGGTATCGATATGAGAGGCAACAAGGGTCTTGGTAAAGGTACACAGGCTGCTTACGAGCTGGTTCGCAAAGGCTGCCCGCTTCTGGAAGAAGACCGTGAGATGTACGAGGATATCAACTACTGTGAGAAGATCATCGAGGACGGTTCCCTGATCAAAGCAGTTGAGGCAGCTTTAGGCGGAGCTCTTGAGTTCTAATTATGGCAGGATATACGATCAGACATAAATTAAGCAGTGATTACAGCACCTCCAGCTGGAGCGGCGGTACGACGACGGAACTGGGAATCGGTCCGAAGGGAAGCCGTTACGCAGACCGCGATTTCCTTTGGCGGATCAGTTCTGCGACTGTGGAGCTGGAGGAGAGCACATTTACTGCACTTCCGGACTACGACCGGATCATTATGACGCTGGAGGGTGACATTGATCTTTGCCACAATGGCGGCGGATGGCTGCATCTGAAA
>JAFSFU010000015.1 GCA_017435025.1 Lachnospiraceae bacterium
CCGACCGTGATGATGGTAATTTTCATGATTACAATTTCCTTTCACTAACTTACTAGCACATCGAGCCGTGCGGCACTCGCGCCCCCCAAGGGCGCTCGTTCGCGGGCTTTCGCCCTATAAAAAATAGCAGGCAGAAAACTGCTTACATGCAAGCATGACGCAGTTCCTCCCTGCTATTTTTTGCACGGCTCAATGCTATACGCGGAAGAAGTAGCCCACTCCCCATTTGGTATGCACATACTTCGGGTCGCTCGGACTCGGCTCGATCTTTTCACGAAGACGTCTTACATGCACATCCACGGTACGAACATCACCGGTATCGGCAGCCTTATTTCCCCAAACATAGCTAAGAAGCGCTTCACGGCTGTACACTTTATTTGGATTGGTCACGAGAAGTTCCAGAAGATCAAATTCCTTCGCAGTCAGGTTGATCTCCTTCTCCTGAATAAGGACACGACGTCCCTCACGGTCCAGTTTCAGATCACCACGCACGATCATGGTATTTTCCTGTTTTACATTCTTGGCAGCTTTTCTGGAATTGCGGCGCATGATCGCTTTGATACGCGCTTTTACCTCCAGAATGTTGAATGGTTTTGTAATGTAATCATCGGCACCGTACTCCAGTCCGAGAATCTTATCCATATCGCCGCCTTTTGCAGTCAACATGATAATCGGCATTTCGGAAAATTCGCGGATTGCCTGGCACACCTCAAAACCATCATGTCCAGGGAGCATCACGTCTAACAATACCACATCATATTCTTTCTCTTTTGCTTTCTCAATTGCCTCAATACCGTCATATGCACAATCAACTTCCATTCCATCCTGTTCAAGGCTGAAACGGATTCCTTTTACGATCAATTTCTCATCATCTACAACCAGAACTCTCGCCATTTCTTCCTCCCTAAACTACTATTCGGTCCTTTATCTTCTGAAACCCAGCCTCTTTGATTCCGGGCACATTCATAATCTCTTCAATCGAATGGAATCCACCGGATTCCTCTCTATAGCGGACAATATCCTCCGCTTTCGATGCTCCGATCCCCGGAAGTTCCATCAGCTGCTCCTTCGTGGCCGTATTTAAATCGACCAGACCGGCCATTTTCTCCGCCAACTCTTTGGCCGCCGCATCAGCCTCTTCCCGATCCGGAATCACGATCTGCATTCCATCCGTCACAATTTCTGCCAGGTTGACAGCTTCCTCTGCGGCATATTCGGTAAAACCGCCTGCAGCAGTCACTGCGTCCACGATTCGACTTCCTTCCGTCAGCTGGTAAACGCCAGGTTTTGAAACCTCGCCGCAGATATGTACATAAATTGTTACCGGAACGGTCTCCTCCGACATCGTCTTTGCATCCGAACCTACAACCAGATCCGCAACATCATCACGCATTTCCAAAGATACTTCCGGACCTCGCAACTCGATTGTCGAATCCGGCTCCTTCCGGGCAAATCCATAGGAAATTCCGGCCACGGTCAGAAATACCGCAGCCGTAATCATCGCACCATATTGTTTCCATTGTTTATTTCTCATATTTGACCTCCCGATTTTCACCAGGAGATGCTGTTCTGCCTGCCTCTATTTTATCCAATGGACTCCTCAAAAACAAGTCTATTTTAAAAAACTTTATTGTAAACCCAAAAACCTTTTATTCCCATCGAAAAACGATAATCCCCGCAATAGAAATCACCGCACCTATCAGCCTTCTCCACTCAAATCCGGTTTTTTCCACGCCGAACAACCCAAAAACTTCTACCAGATACGATACCAGAATCTGTGTGACTACGATCAAAAGTGTAGCTTTTGCCGGTCCCAGTCCATCCATGCTTTTGATAACTGTCCATGTGATGAACGCCCCCATAACACCGCCTAACAGCATATATTTTCGGTCAACCGAAAACATACCCGCAACTTCTCCGCGCCCGCCGAGAAAATACAGCATCACACATGTTAAAAATGCAGTCAGCTGTACCCATCCGGCTGCTGCCCAGATACTGCTGTGCTTCGTCACTTCTGTATTGAATATACCCTGAAGACTCATGAGTGCACCGGATGCCAGTGCCACAACAATTCCCCACATAAAAAACCTCCTGAAAACGAATTACTTCTATTGTTCCGTTTTCAGAAGGTTCCTATTCACATCATTCAAACATCTGGTAAAATCCTACTTCTGCAGTTTGCGCATTGCAGCCTCCGCCAAATGTCGACAGAGCATTGTGGTTGTCACTGCACCGACACCGCCCGGCACCGGAGTTGCCGCCGAGGCAACGGTCTCAAGACCTTCCCATTCCACATCACCGCAAAGCTGACCATCTTCATGTACATTGATACCAACATCAATGACTACGGCTCCGTCCGCCACATAATCCTGATTCAGCATTTTTGCCACACCGGCCGCTGCCACCAGAATCTCTGCTTCTCTACAGATTTCTTTCAAATTTTTGGTTTTTGTATGACAAACCGTCACCGTTGCATTTTCCTTTAAGAAAAGCATAGACACCGGACGTCCCACCACCATACTTCTTCCAACGATCACCACACGTTTTCCTTCTATCGGAATCTGATATGATTTTAATACTTCGATTACCGCCTCAGCCGTACACGGCGCAAAGCCATCCGTTTCACCGGAGAACACTTTCGCCGTATTGATCGGATTGATTCCATCCAGATCCTTCGCCGGATCGATGGCGTACTCGAACCACTTTTCATTGATATGTTTCGGAAGCGGACGGAACATTAAAATACCATCAATGGCATCGTTGTTGTTGATCTCCATAAACGCTTTCTTGAAATCTTCTTCCGCAATATCCTCCGGAAACGCGTAAACTTCACAGTTCATTCCTACTGCGGTCATCTTTTTGATCGCATTCTTCTCATACGAAAGGTCATCCGGACGTTCTCCGATTCGAATGATCGCAGCCGTTGGAACATAACCATTCATGGAAGCAACCATCTCTTCCACCTGCATTTTCATTTTTGCTGTAACTTCTTTTCCAATTAAAGTGATCATCCTTCGACTGCCTCCTGTCTCGATTCCCCACCACCATATATATGGCTCATATTTCAATTTACTTTTTTATTATACCATCAAATCAGCATTTCCACCACATAAACTACAACAATAGCAGAACATGCCACCGTAACCAGACCTTTTCGGAAATAGCTGAGAATCAGTGCCGCTGCCGTACCTGCCAGTGCAGAGTACATATTTCCGGTGGAAGTGAATACGTCCGGAAATGTCATCGCACCAAGAACCGCATAAGGTGTATAATCCAAAAAGGAACGAATAAATCTGGACTTGATCGGTTTGCGAAAAATCGTCATGGGCAGCACGCGCGGCAGGTAAGTCACCAGCGCCATGAGCATAATGCAAATGACCACTCTTTTCATATCAAATGTCATATTCTACACCTCCTCTTCCTTCGGGAACAGCCACGCACCGACTCCGGCACCCACAAACGTTGCAAGAATAATTCGGAAACCGGATGAAATAAACGAAAATAACGGCACAAACTTCAAAATACAGTTGGTCACAACTGCAATCAGTATGATCACAAATACATGCATGGAATCTCTTGCTGCCGGCACCAAGAGTGCGATAAACATACCGTACAGAGCAATTCCCATGGCGCTCTGCAGCTCCGCCGGGAGCACATTGGAAATGCAGGCCCCAAGCAGTGTTCCGATATTCCAGCCGAAGATCGGCAGGATCATCAGACCAAACAAATATGCTGCACGCAGTATGCCTTTGTTCATAGACGCCACTACAAAGGTTTCATCTGTAATACTGAAACCATAGATCATGCGCTTCCATGTTCCCATCGTCTGTTCCAGTCTCTGGGATATGGACAGTGACATCAGCATATAGCGGATGTTGATCACAAATGTGGTCATCGCCACTTCCATATATCCGGCTCCTGCCAAAATCAGATTTGTTCCTGCAAACTGACCGGCACTGGTCAAGTTTGTCAAGGAGATCAGACATGCTGCCCATATCGGAAGTCCGCCGGACACAGCAATAAATCCAAAGGTAAACGCCACCGGAGCATAGCCGAGCCCAATGGGAAAACCATCTTTTAATCCTCGTAAAAACTCTTTCTTACCATTCATCTTTTGCCTCCGAAATCATGGCCTGACTGATTCAGGTCATCATGCACTTTATTTTAGCACAGCATCACAGGACGGTCAAACGCTTATGACACATCTTTAACATAATCTATGCATAAATCTCCCCACCTCGCTCTGTTTATGCATATAAAATGCATAATATTCGTTCTTTATGGAATAAAATTCATTTTATACTTGACTTTTTTGTATAGACGTTGTATATTTATGTGGCAATGAAAAGGATATTACTATGTTATAAAATACATTGACGTTTGGAGGATTTTATCATGGCAAAAGAAAAAGTTATTCTGGCGTATTCCGGTGGTCTCGATACAACAGCGGTTATTCCGTGTTTAAAAGAAACCTTTGATTATGAAGTAATCTGCTGCTGCATCGACTGTGGTCAGGAAAGCGAGCTGGAAGGTCTGGACGAAAGAGCAAAGATGTCCGGCGCTTCCAAATTATATATTGAAGATGTTGTTGACGAGTTCTGCGATGAATACATTGTTCCCTGCGTTCAGGCAGGCGCTGTTTACGAGAACAAATACCTTCTGGGAACCTCCATGGCCCGTCCGGTTATCGCCAAGAGACTGGTAGAGATTGCCCGCAAGGAAAA
>JAFSFU010000139.1 GCA_017435025.1 Lachnospiraceae bacterium
GGAATTCCGTTAAGAACGATAGAGGATTGGGAGGCTGGTAGAAGAAAACCGCCGGAATACATTCCAAGATTGATTGCGTACCAGTTAAAATATGAAGAATTGTGCAAAAAAATAGAGGAGGAGAACAATGGGAAAGAATAGGATTATTACTGTACAAGATATACCAATTACGGTGACGCAAGCAGACAACATAGAGGATTACATATGTATAACCGATATTGCAGCAGCGAAATCGGATAATTTGAGAGCTGCAGATGTGATAAAGAACTGGATGAGAAACAGAAATACACTAGAGTTTTTAGGAACGTGGGAATCTATTTATAATAGTGATTTTAAAGTGGTCGAATTCGACCACTTTAAACAACAGGCAGGCTTACATACATTTGTACTAAGCGTGGGTGAATGGATTGAGAAAACGAATGCAATTGGTTTATTTGTAAAAAAGGGTCGCTATGGCGGTACATTTGCACACAAAGATATAGCATTTGAATTTGCTTCTGCGATTAGTCCTGTTTTTAAATTGTATCTGATCAAAGAATTTCAACGCTTGAAAACAGAGGAGAACAATCTTCAGAAATTGGAATGGGATGCAAAGCGATTTTTGACTAAAAATAACTATCTGATTCAAACTGATGCAATTAAAAATTATATTATTCCTGATTACAATTATAGAAACGATTTGAAATGGCTTGCATATGCAGAAGAGGCTGATTTATTAAATGTCGCATTGTTTGGGTTTACTGCAAAGGCATGGAGAGATAGTAATCCAGAACTTGCCAAGACAAGCAATGTACGTGATTATGCAACGATTCATGAACTCACAGTCCTTTCTAATCTTGAAACACATAATGCACAGATGATTCGTGAGGGAAAAAAGAAAGAAGAGAGATTTAAGATTCTGAAAGAAATTGCGACTTATCAAATGGAAATTTTGTCGGCTGCAGATAAGATAATAAGAATTGATGAAAAGTAATTATTCGTCCCTCGAATCCGAGGAGTAGGATACGTAAAAAATGTTGTCCATAATGGCATATCAAAACACAGGAGTGGAATAGCCTTGTCTTTTTACTCCTGAGAGTGCTATAATGAAGCTACTAAACTTTGCTTATAAGGATGCTATTGATATGAGAAGAATGCGAACAGAAAAACAGCAGAAGAATTGCCCTTCCTGTGGAGCACCTGTTGTTTCGGAAATCTGCGCTTACTGTGGAAACGCTACGGGGCTCCATACGGCCGGCGCTGATATGGAGTATCCGGTGTTGGATTGCAAAGAGGCAACGGTAAATTTTTGGACGATTTGTTTTCCTTTGATATTCGCGGTGGCATTTGGATTGACCGGACTGATTATGCTGCTTATTTCTGGAAGTGGGTATGGAAACGCTGTCCTGTTATTAGTAGGAGCGCCTTTTTTTCTGATAGGTGCCGCAGCACTGTTTTTGGTACTTCGCACCGTTTCTCGCTATGTAAAGGTAACTAAGCACGGAAAAAGAATTCGGGCTACAGTTTACGGATACCTGAATGACGACGTGCTGATCAACAACCAGCCGGCGCAGGTGGTAAAATTGCTTGTGCAGACAGCGAATGGACCGAGATTCATTTTATACCAGCTGGGTAACACATTAAAACCCTACGGAATTAATGACAGTATCGATATTATGGTATACCAGAATGTTTTTTTGATTTGTAAGAACAAGGAAGCTGTCCAGTGGTAAGAAGAAGTTGTCCTTAATGACAATCACTCGTGTCGGGCAATCCAATTTGGCGAAAACCAAACAACGAGAAGCAGCGAAGCGGATTCGAGCAGGCTCGGATGCATTGGAATAAACGATTTGACAGGGGCGGAAATGCCTCTGTCTTTTTTGGCTAGTTGTGATACAATCATCGAAAAATATATCATTGGAGTAAATAAGAATGGGAAATCGAACAATAAATATGACGACAGGAAGTCCGGCAAAGCATATTCTTAACTTTGCTGTTCCTTTGATTTTGACAAACGTTGGTCAGCAGTTTTATATGATCGCGGATGCTGCTATTGTAGGACGCGGCGTTGGTGTCAAAGCATTTGCGGCGGTGGGTGCAACGGACTGGTGCTATTGGTTGATTTTATGGACGGTGGGCGGTCTGACGCAAGGATTTTCTACGTTTGTTGCCCGGGCCTTCGGTGAGAAAAACTACCGGGAGATGAGCAGGTTTGTTGCGATGTCCCTCGTGCTTTGTGCTGTAATCGGCAGTATTCTGACGATTGCGGGCGTCTTTGCTGCCGAGCCACTGCTTCGGGTGTTGAATACGCCGGAAGATATTCTTTCCGGTGCTTCGGCATATTTGACAACAATGGTAGCCGGCACTCTGATCGTGATGGGATATAACATGACAGCAGCGATCCTGCGCAGTCTGGGAGACGGTAAGACACCGCTGACGGCCATGATCATTGCTGCACTGTTAAATATTGTACTGGACTGCCTGTTCGTGTTTGGACTTAAGTGGGGAATCATCGGTGCCGCTGTTGCTTCTTTGACTGCACAATTGACGTCCTTTCTCTATTGTGCCGCTGCCATATTAAAAATTCCGTATATCCATCTTGACCGACAGATGTTGAGGGCTGACGGCAATCGAATAAAAAATATGCTGTTATTCGGTTTGCCCATTGCGCTGCAGTATGTCGTTATCATTACCGGAGGTATGATTCTCCAATCCAGCGTCAATTTGCAGGGCAGTCTTTTCATTGCTGGATATACTGCAACCAATAAGCTGTACAGCTTCCTACAATGCTTTGCGATGTCCTTCGGTGTTTCCGCTTGCACATTTCTTGCACAGAATTATGGTGCGGGTCGGTATGATCGATTTAAACAGGGCGTTGCGGATGCGGTGAAGATCGTGTCAGCAACTGCTTTGGTCATTACAGGCATAGCTCTGCTTACCCGATGGCAGATTCTGCGAGTATTTCTTGATGTGAACGAAGCAGGCGGATGGGAAGCCCTGGAAATTGCAGTGCGATATCTTACCCTTATGGCACCCTGTTTTATTATTGTCCATCTTTTGCACGTGTTTGAAACGTGCTTCAGGCGATGGGAGTTGCGGTTTGGGCGCTGGCCTCAGGAGTTGCGGAGTTTGCTGCAAGAGTCTTTATGTCCCGGTTTGCAATCAACTGGATTGGAGCCGATGCACTGTTTATCTCTGAACCTGCCTCCTGGCTGGGGGCGATGCTCTGTGTATTCCCTCCATATTTTTATTATCGTAAAAAACATCTGGAATGTTGTCTGTAATGACAATCTAAATATGTTATAATGTGAGATAGGAAGCATGCGGAAAGGGAGGTATTCTATGAATTGGAGGTTATTGGGAATCGAACCAACGAAGGATAAAAAGACCATTACGACTGCTTATCGTGCTCAATTAGCGCACACAAATCCGGAAGACAAACCGGAAGAGTTTAAAGCACTTCGTGCTGCTTACGAAGAAGCACTTAAGTTAGCAGAACAGATGGATGAAGAACCGGCCAGAGATCAGAGCCCTGTGGGGAAATGGATGGAACAGATTCGTTTGCTTTACGATAATTTTGCTTGTCGTATTCAACCGGAAAACTGGGCAGAACTGGTTTGCGATGACGTGTGTGTGGCTTTGGATACACGTCCATTGGCAGAAGAAGCTCTTTTAACTTTTTTAACAAAAGATTTTTATATTCCACAATCTGTGTGGCAGGCGTTGGATCAAACATTCCACTGGATGGAACGACGTGAGGAATTATATGAATCTTATCCTAGAGATTTTGTGGATTATGCAGTTATCAATGGTATTCGTTACCCCGGAAATCTTCCATATGAACTATTTACACCTGGTATAAATGGTAAAGATTGTGATGAATATCGAAAACTGTATTATCAGGCAACCCAAAGTTCTCCGGAAGAGATGGCTCCATTGCTGGAGCAAATGGGCAAACTTTCTGAAAATCATCCTTATGGAGAATTACTCCGTTATTATTTATTGATGCAAAGGGGCGAGACGAAACAGGGTTTGGAGGGATATCGGAAATTGGCAGAGTCTTATCCTCAAGATGCAAAACTCCAGTTGGAGTGGTCAGCACAGTGTATGAATATGCAGAATTGGCCGGAGGGAGAAAGATACGCTCGCTGTGTCCTTGCGATTGCTCCCGATAATATAGCAGCTAAGCAGATTCTGGCAACATGTCTGGCAAATCAAGGTCAGTATGAGGATGCGAAAAAACTAATTTTTAAATTAATGGATGATGCCGGGGGGGATCAGAGGCGTATTCATGAATTGCGCCAGATCGTTCAAGAATGGAATGAGAAATTGATCCAAATCTGGGAATCGCAAGTGAAAAAGGAACCTGAGAATATGGAAAGCCGCATCAAACTTGCCTGGTGCTATTTCCAAAATGATCGTGAGAATGATGCGCTGCAGTTGTGCCAGAGTATCGATCCGGAATATAAAGATCCATATGATTATCACAACCTTTTTTCAAAGGTTACATATCATTCAGGTGATTATGCTGCCGCTCTTTCACATTTACAGGCGACAGTGGAGATTTTGCAAACAATGGAGCCGGATGGAACAGAAGAAACAGATCAGCGTATAAAGTCGTTGCCGGAGAAATTACAGCTGCAAGGCAGCTGTCTCATTAACATGGGACGAAATGAAGAAGCGATACAAAAATATGAACAGTCACTGGCACTTGCTCCGGATAATCCGGAAGTGTTAACAAACATGGGACGTTTGTTATGTTATGTTGGAGACCATAGTCGCGCAGCAGAAATATTTGAGAAACTGACGAATGTACTTCCCGGTGCTTATCATGGTTTCTATCTGCTTGCACAGACGTTATTCGATCTGGGAAGGGATCGCGAGGCTTTTGAAAATGTCAATCGTGCATTGGAACTGCAAGGTGGAGACTTAGGAGTGTATCTTTTAAAAATCAGAATCTTGCTTCGCAATGGTGCATGGAAAGGTGTTCGCGATACACTGGATTTTTTACGTCAACATGGCGTGAGTGATGAGATAAATTCTGTTTGGTACGAGGCACAGCTTTTGGAACAAGGTGAAGGTGATAAGGAGCAGGCTCTGAATCTGTATCGAATTCTTTCGACTCGAATTGAAAATGGAGAGGTTTTGGAAGAAGCTTCTAAGTTGTATTATCGTTTATTGTGCCTGGAAGCGGAACATTTGGATGCGGGAAAGAGCGAAGATCGCGCTAAAATGTTAGAGTTGGCTGAGAAGGGACTTAACTATAACGAAAATGATTTTCCGTGTTTGGACTACAAGGCGTGGCTTTTAAAGCGAGATGGACGCAGGGAAGAAGCACTGGAAATATATCATCGGTTGGAAAAAGTACCTCGCCGTTCCATGAATGTGGAAGAAGAACTGGCTGAATTGTATTATCAAGATTTAAGCCGAGATGCGGATAAAGCATTGCATTATTATAAAATGCTGATCGAGCATGGTGAACAGCCGGTATATTTATTCTATGCCGGCACCTGCTGCAGGTATCTGGAACTTTATGATGAGGCAGAACGTTATTTCCTTCATCTGCAGGAAATGAAGCCAGATGGTGTGGACGGCTATAATGGCATGTCTTATCTTTATGATGCAATGAAATGCTACGAAGAATCTTTGAAACAGATTGACAAAGTGATCGCGATTGTTCAGGACAGAGAAAGTAATCAGTCGAATTACTATTACCATAAAGTTCGCATCCTTCGCCGTTTAAATCGTCCGAAGGAAGCCATGGATGTGATTGATGAACTGGAAAGAAAATATGGTAATGAAAATAGTCATCAAGAGAAATTTGAAATCTGTTGTCAGTTTGGTTTATGGGAACAGGCTGAGGAAATTCTGAAAGATTGGAAAAACAGCGGAAATAACAAAGAGGGTCTGGAGGCTGCGAAAATTGATCTTATGCTGTTCACAGGCGAGATTGACGAGGCACGCAGTGTTTTGAAAAAAACAGCAGATAAGATGAACGATGGTGACATAGAGCGCTTGCATCTATTGATGGCTGAATTAGATGGAGATGAAGCGGCGCAGATGTCCATTCTGGAAAAGAAAGCGGATAAGCGCAGGAATAAGACACATGAACTTATGAATATGGCTCAGGCTCAGTGGTGGAGCGGTCACTATGAAAAGGCACGTGAATATGCCGGTGAAGCACTTGTGCAATTGGAGGAAGTGATTCCAGGTGAAAAAAGATATGAAGCTTTGTATCGTGGACGTCGTGCTATGGTATTGGCCATTTTAGGACGTTTTGATGAAGCAATTGCAGAACTTGAAGCAGTTTGCAAACTTCCACTCTGTGAAAGCTGTAATTACTGTTCTTGTAAGGATGCCGAAATATTCCGGGCAAATATTGAGGAAGTTCGAAGCAATTGGGTAAAAGCATTAGAATTGCATCGTTCCGGTACTGAGCGCTGGCCAGATGATCTCGATTTCGTATCTGGTGTGCGACGCATGAAAAGAAAGGATCTTGAATTATGATAATAGGTATTGATCTGGGAACGACCAATAGTTTAGCAGCCTGTTTTCGTAATGGGGAGGCCGAACTTATTCCAAATCGATTGGGGAAATATTTAACACCGTCGATTATTAGTGTAGATGCGGATGGTACCGTTTACGTGGGCGAAACTGCAAAAGAACGTGGTGCATTGCATCCACTTGATACAGCCCGTGTTTTTAAACGCAGTATGGGAACGGATAAGCAGTATTTGCTCGGCGGAAAGAAATTTCGTGCAGAAGAACTGTCGAGTTTAATTCTTCGAAGCCTTAAAGAAGATGCCGAAGTGTATTTGGGAGAAGCTGTCACAGAAGCAATTATCAGTGTTCCGGCCTATTTTAATGATTTGCAGAGAAAAGCGACAAAACAGGCCGGTGAACTGGCAGGACTTCGTGTAAATCGTATCATTAACGAACCTACAGCAGCGGCCATTGCTTGTGGTGTGAAGAAACAAGAGGAAGATGCCAGGTACCTGGTCTTTGACTTGGGAGGCGGTACCTTTGATGTTTCTATTCTGGAACTTTATGGTTCTATTATGGAAGTTCATGCCATCGCCGGAGATAATTTTATTGGCGGAGAAGATTTTACAGATATACTTTGCAGCATGTATCTGGAAGAAGCAGCTGTTGCTCCGGAATCTTTGAATGTACGAACTATGAATGAGGTGTTCAGAGAAGCAGAGGCTTGTAAATGTGCTTTTTCTGAACAGAATGAAGTTACAATGCGCTGTACAATTGAAGGGCATACCCATGAAATGAAGATAACTTTGGCCGAATATGAAAAGGTGTGCGCACCGCTTCTTGAAAAATTGCGCCGGCCTATAGAGCGCAGCCTTAGAGACGCAGGGGTTAGCCTGAAAGATATTGACCAGGTGATCATGGTGGGAGGTGCTACCAGACTGCCTGTCATTCGTCGATTTGTTGCCCGGCTTTTCGGGTGTTTCCCGGCAATGCAAGTGGATCCGGATAAGGCTGTTGCCCTCGGTGCTGCACTTCAGTGCGGTATGAAGGCCCGAGACCGGGAAATTCGAGAAGTTGTATTGACCGATGTGTGCCCTTATACATTAGGAACAGAAATCGTGGTGCATAATGGCGTTTTTGAGGAAAATGGTCATTACTTACCGATTATTGAGCGAAATACAGTAATTCCGGTTAGCCGTACGCAAACGGTGTATACCGCTCACGATAACCAGACTCGGGTCAATATTAAGGTTTTGCAAGGCGAGAGTCGCTTGGCGTATCATAATTTGCAATTAGGTGAGATTTCTGTTCCGGTACCTGCAGGTCCAAAAGGAAAAGAAGCAATCGATGTCACCTATACATACGATGTGAACGCTTTATTAGAGGTAGAGATATTCGTTCATTCTACCGGAGTGCGCAGAAGAATCATTATTCAAAATGAACAGAACCGTATCAGTGAAGAAGAAGCTGCTGCAAGATTACAAAAACTCCAGTATCTGAAACTGAAACCTCGCGACGAGGAAGTAAACCGATTGCAGATTTTGCGTGGTGAGCGTCTATATGAAGAAATACCTGAGAGACGATACGAAATTGACCGAGCTTTGATGGAATTTGAGCAAGTCTTGTCAAAACAGAATCGAACGGAAATTGAGCAAGTTCGAAAGAGGTTAAGTCGTTTGCTGGACGAAATAGAGTTTAATTTGACGTAAGCGGACGTTATGCCCGGCACTTTGCCCCTGTCCATTTTGATTCAGATATGTTACAATTTATCTATGAATGTAACAGATGAATAAAACGGGGTGGAGTTGTGTATGAAAATCAATATGAAAAAGATGTCCTATGAAGAAGTTTTGAAACTGCCAAGACTTCAGCATAGAAAACCCATGAAGCCGCAGATGTGGCTGGCTACGATCGTCCGCATTGTGTGCGCAGAGGCATTGTGGAAAACGAAGTTTTCTTATACGACAGAGCGAATGGAACTTGTGGGAGACCAGCCGTGCCTGATCTTAATGAATCACTGCAGTTTCACGGATATGAAACTTGCATACGGAATCTTTTATCCGAAAAAATTTGGTATCGTCACATCCGTGGATGCGATGAGTGGAATCCTGGGAAAACTGATGCGCCTGCTTGGATGTACGCCGACTCATAAATATATTACGGATCTTTCACTGTTTAAGGATATTGAATATATGCTGAAAGAGAACAAGACCAGCGTATTGATGTATCCTGAGGCGGGATATTCTTTTGATGGTTGTGCGACGACTCTGCCGAGAAAGATGGGCGTGCTGATGAAACGTCTGGGAGTTCCGGTCGTGACCGTCATTACCCAGGGCGCTTTCCACCGGGATCCGCTGTACAATATGCTTCAGATCCGCAAGGTTAAAGTCAGTGCCCATGTAAAATGCATTGCGACAGCAGAAGAAGTAAAAGAAAAGTCCGTTGCTGAACTGGATGCCTTGCTTGACGAAGCGTTCTCTTTTGATAATTTTGCATGGCAGAGGGATAACAAAGTTTCCATTGATGTACCGTTCCGCGCCGATGGACTTCACAGAATCCTGTACAAATGTCCGCATTGCGGTGCGGAGAATCAGATGGAAGGCAAAGGAATCCACCTGACATGTCATGCCTGCAAAAAACGGTGGATGATGGATGAATACGGACAGTTGGCAGCGAAGGATGGAGATACCGAATATCCGCATATTCCGGATTGGTATAAGTGGCAGCGTGCATGTGTGCGCGAGGAACTGGAAAATGGTACATATTTAATAGATACCGGTGTGGATATTGCGATTCAGGTGAACTTGGATGGTGTATGTATGATCGGAGAAGGACGTTTGACGCACTCTCTGGACGGATTCCACCTGACCGGAGCCGATGGAAAGCTGGATTATGCACAGTCCCCGACATTTTCCCACACCCTTTACTCAGATTATTACTGGTATGAGATCGGTGATGTGATCGGAATTGGTGACAATGAGTTTTCCTACTTCTGTTTCCCAAAGAAAAATGTTTCGGTTACTAAGGCTCGTCTTGCGACAGAAGAACTTTATAAAATGAAGAAACAGCGCAGAAAGTAGGGTAATTCTTTATCGATTATGCTATAATGAAAGACAGCAGATTTGAGCTTATGGAGGATAAAATCATGAAGGACGAATGCTTAATTTGTAAAGCTCCATTGGAATATCTTGAGGAAGATGTCCTTATGGAATGTGCAATCTGTCATAAAAAAGAGAATAGTAAAACTCGTTGTGTCAATGGTCATTATGTTTGCAGTGAATGCCATACACAGGGCATGGACAGTATTTTTGGAGTATGCCTGAATGAAGACAGCAAAAATCCGATCGAAATTCTTGAAAAAATGATGAGCTTGCCATTCTGTCATATGCATGGCCCGGAACACCATGTTATGGTAGGCGCGGCACTTTTAACTGCTTATTTTAATGCCGGTGGCGATATCGATCTGGAAAAGGCTATGACAGAAATGTATAATCGCGGCAAAGCAGTCCCGGGTGGTGTTTGCGGTTTCTGGGGAGCTTGCGGTGCAGGCATCAGCTCCGGAATTTATATGTCGATCATTACCAAATCCACGCCGTTGGCGGTAGAGGCATGGGGATTATCCAACCGGATGACATCCAGATCATTAGGAAGAATTGGATCGGTCGGCGGTCCGAGATGCTGCAAACGCGATTCTTATCTTGCGATCACAGAAGCTGTTGCTTTTACAAAAGAACACTTAGGTATAGAAATGGAATTGGGAGAAATTATATGTTCCCGTTCTGCAATGAATAACCAGTGCAAAAAAGAAGCATGTCCGTTTTATCCGAAAGGATAAATTGCGTTAAAAGATCGATAAAGTCAACGAACGAAAGAGGGTATGATCATGAAAATGAATCTTGGTTTGATCCAGTTTACACCGGCCATGGGACCGGCTTCTGTTCCGGAAAACAGAAAAAAGGTTGCAGAGTTGATTGAAAAAGCAATGGAAGCAGAGATTCGCCCGGATTTATTGATGCTTCCGGAGAACTGGCAGGCAACGACGGACTATGTCAGCAAAGTGCAGATGAGCCGAAAAGAAAAAGCGGATGCGATGAAAGAGCCGATTGACGGCGAATCGATCATGATGCTGCGGGAACTGGCGAAAAAGCATCATGTATGGATCGCGGGCGGCAGTATCGTTTTAGAAAAAGTGAAAGGTGAAAAGCCATACAACTCTATGGTGATCATCAATCGGGAAGGTGAGGTTGCGGCTGTTTACGATAAAACACATCTTTGCGAGTGGGTGCATGAGAACGATGGAGTAGAATATGGAAACGGTATCGTACCGGTAGAGACGGAGTTCGGTATTTTAGCTCCAATCTTATGTTATGATATCCGATTCCAGGAGCTGATTCGCGGCTATGCAATTGCCGGAGCAAAGTTTTTGCTGGTCCCGGCATGTTTCCAGACGAACCTGAGTCAATGGAGAATGCTCTTGCAGGCACGTGCGACAGAAAATCAGATGTATGTTTTGGGCTGCGGATGCTGTGGTGACAATCCGCCGGAATTTAAAGGTCAGCCGTACCAGGTTGATGAGGCCGGCCAGCAGTATCTTGGCGGTCAGCCGTTCGTCCATTATATGGGACATTCTATGGTGGTAGATCCGACCGGAAGAATTGTGGCAGAAGCGGGAGATGACGAATGCATCCTCACTGCGACGATTGAGACCGATTATGTCGAGAAGGTTCGTGCCGGTGTCTGGTATTTGGAAAGTATGCGTCCGGAAGTATATACACATTATAAGAAATAATAGAAAGACCTGTTCAGTATGTCAAAGTAGCTGAACAGGTCTTGTTTTTGTTATTCATGGAAGAGCTTTGCGGCCAGCTTCATTTTCTCTACGATCGGAACATGGAACGGACATCGTGTCTCGCATCCTCCGCAGTGAATGCAATCGTTTGCGTGGTGTTCCAAAGCTTCATAGTGAGACTGAATGGAAGCCGGTACATGGTCCTGCATCACAGCGAGATCATATAATTTGTTCACCATTGCAATATCAATGTTCACCGGACACGGTTTGCAGTGTCCGCAGTATGTACACTGGCCGGTGAACGAATGCTTTGGCGCATTGGCCAGAACCGAAGCATAATCCTTTGCTTCTTCCGAAGCAGTACAGTAGGAGGCAGCTTCAAAGACATGTTCCACAGTATCAAATCCGGCCATGATACTGGAGACTGCAGGTCTGGTCAGAGCATAGTGGATACACTGAAGCGGTGACAGCGCAACGCCGAATGCGGAAGATTCTGCTTTGAAAAGGCGACCGCCGGCATAACCTTTCATGACAGTGATGCCCACATCATG
This sequence comes from Lachnospiraceae bacterium, assembly GCA_017435025.1. Next base: position 11,803 of record JAFSFU010000139.1, read on the forward strand.
CTGCTCGCATAATTTATAAAGCTCTGCTCGTTCCGGAGCAATTCCGCCCAGGGATTCATCATATTGTTCTACGAAATACTGATTGATATCCTCGCTGGCAGGAAGCAGGTCGAATGCAGGATTGATACTGAATAAGATCATTTCGACAATTCCGCTCTCTACCGCCTTTTTTGCGATCAGTGGATTGTGCGTGCTCATACCGATGTGTCGGATCACGCCTGCGGATTTCAGATCATACACATACTGCAAAAATGGACCATGGATGATCGTTTCCCAGTCGGATTCCTGATCTACATAATGGATCATGCCAAGGTCAATGTAGTCTGTATCCAAACGTTTTAACAGATCCTCAAACGCTTCTTTTACTTTCGGAAGATCGCGTGTGCGGACGTATTGACCGTTTTGCCAGGTGGAGCCGATGTGTCCCTGGATGTACCATTTTTCGCGTTTGCCTTTGAGGGCGATTCCTAGATTGGAGCGGACGTTTGGTTCAGACATCCAGCAATCCAGAATATTGATACCGCATTCTTCACATGCTGCCATGACACGACAGCATTCTTCGGTCGTGTGGCGTTCCATCCATTCTGCACCGAAACCGATTTCGCTGACCATTAAGTCTGTTTTTCCAAGTCTTTTGTAATTCATATGCATTTCCTTATCTAAATCAGGTTTTCATCAAGAGGTTTCTGGTATTCTAATGTATAACCGTTCGGATCGGAGAAAAAGAATGAGTACACCGGAAAACGAGGATGTTTCTCCGGAGCACCTTTCAGACCGATAACCGGACGTGTCTGAATAATCTGATACATGGAATCCACATCTTCACATGTTGGAAGATTAAAAGAGATGCATGCACCGGTTGCCATTGGGCGGTCCGCGTCATACTGGACAAATGCCAGATAACCATATCCGGTATCGAACCAGACAAGGTCGTTTAGTTTCTTGTAGACCGGCAGTTCCAGAACAGTTGTATAGTATTCAATTGTTTCCTGGAGATTTTTACATGGGAAAAAGATTACGTTCGATTCGGGTTTCATATAAGTGCTCCTTCCTTATTAAAAATTAATGCTTATCTTCACGAATCTGCGTTTTGTTCAGATTGCCTTTTATAAACTGCCAGATGGTGTCGTATTCCGGAGATTTTGTTGTCTTTGGAATGATCAGTGCTTGTTCCTTTGTCACATACAGATAGATCGCATCTCTTGTTTTCCATGCGATATCCACATTTTTCCATGTATACTGGCCGGCAGCAGTAGTTTCGTTTGGATAGAAGTAACGAATGCCATTGGAACTGGTAGACAGATTGATCGTATATACATGTCGCGGCACAGATAATTTCATTTTTTCTGCCTGCTCTTTTACCGAATTATAAAAGGAACGAAAATAATTGGTCGGCAGAAATACACAGAATATGATCAAAATATTGCCGAACATCTCAATTTTTGGAAAACTTTCAAGAGAGGCATAACATAAGGTTGCAAGTGTAAAAAGTAAGACTGTGATTGAGACCGTCGTTTTATAGCGTCGCTGCTTTTTCATAGAATCAAATATAATGAAGTTTTTGAATTGCTTTTCCGATAACGTGACCGGAATGGAAATGTGGTTCTTTAACAAGGTGGTGCCTCCTTTTATGCGCTAAAATCATGTAAGAATATCATTTATTTTACCACAAGATTTTAATTTAGTCTGTTATTATTGTGATATTGTGATAAAATAATTGAAGAGAAATAAGTCTGCAAAGGAGAAGATCTATGAAACCGATTATTTTGATCACAGCCGGTTCGAATATTTCACCGACAGGAAAAGAGCAGTGGGCTCTGAATCATACTTATCATGAAAGAATTACAGAAGCCGGCGGTATTCCGATGATGGCTCTGAATGTGGAATGTGCAGAGGCATATGCAGAAATTGCGGACGGACTGCTTTTGAGCGGTGGACGTGATGTGGATCCAGCTCTTTATAATCAGAAAACAAAGTTTGATAATGTTGTGACTGATCCGAAACGTGACGAACTGGAATGGGCGTTAGTGAAAGCTTTTGCTGCAAAGAAAAAACCGATTTTTGGAATCTGTCGTGGAATCCAGACGTTGAATACATATTTTGGCGGTACTTTGTATCAGGATATTCCGACCGAATTGGGCGGAGATCATTCCGGCGGTGTGAACCACGACTTAAAAATTGCAAAGGAATCCGTTCTCGGTCAGTTGTTTGGTGAGTCTATGCTCATCAACAGCTATCATCACCAGGTGATCGACCGGGTGGCACCGGGATTTGTTGCTACCGCGTGGTCTGATGCCAACGGACATGAAATCGTAGAAGCAATCGCACACGAAACACTTCCGTATTGGGGTGTTCAGTGGCATCCGGAGGGAATGTCCGGCAAAGATACCAATCCTGTGAATTGTGTGGATACAGCACCGATGTTCCGTTATTTTGTAGAACAGTGCAAATAATATAGAATATAGTTATACTTCAGGAGGGGAGAGGATTCTCCCCTTCTTCGTGTATATGGTCATTTTGCCTAGGGCAGAAGTGTTTTTTTGAGAATTGTATGTGCAGTTAAAACAATTCGAAAAACTTTGTCGAAAAGCGGTTGACTTTTGTGGATGCGGGTGGTAAGATATGCCATGTCCTTGACCGACAGGGACAAACGAACCGAACAGAGAGCGTCCTTTGAGACAGCATGTGAGGTTCGAAAAAAATTAAAAAAGTTGTTGACAAGCGATCGCGAGTGTGTTATAGTAAACGAGCTGTCGCGAGAGACCGAAAGCAACTTAGTGAACACAAAGTGTGAACTTAGTGCGAGGTCGTTCACGAACCTTAGTGAGACGAAGTCGAACTTA
>JAFSFU010000140.1 GCA_017435025.1 Lachnospiraceae bacterium
ATCCAGAAAAACAGGCATATCCCTCCAGGGAATGCTGTCTGTATTTCTGTTCATCTTTTTAGCCGGAGATATGATGATCCTCATGCTGCCACCTCAAATATTATAATCCGCTCGCGTGGGTCTTCCCCATCGAACAATGCTCTGCAATCAATCTCGTCCAGAAATGCCAGCTCATCCACCGTCATCAGATAAGAAATGTACTCGTCCGATGGATAATAGAAAAACAGCAGCATTTCTCTCGGTTCTTCATAATAAGACTCCATCACCCGCCCCAGGACACTCCTTAGGATTTCCACGGAAAATGGGTTAAAAAAATAAAAACGGTCTGCCTCGCACGGCACCTGATACGTTTCTGCATTTTCCATTAAAAATGTCGTACGCCCTGCAGACGCTGCGGTTTTCTGGTTCTCTACTGCCGTCTGATAAATGCGGTCGTCGTATTCGATTCCGATGGATCGGCAGCGCGTCTGATACGATAAGAAGAAATCCACGCGGCCTTTTCCGCACCCGTAGTCCACAAGTGTATTCTTTTTTCCGATATATCCTGCATTTGCCAGGTTCTCAAGCACTGAGTATGGGGTCGGTTCGTAGGGATAACGGTACTGGTCCGCTCTGGAATCGTCGCGCCCGGAAGTCTTGATCCGAAGCAGTTTGTCCCATTTGATCTCGTTGGTGTTCATGGATTCCTCCTTGTGGTTTTCCTATCATTTTCCCACAGTTAGACTCCGGTGTCAACTCTGCCATTGCAGATTTTTAGACGCTTCCCGAATCTTTTCCCTGCAGGCTTGAAACTGCTGTTGTTATATAGTAAAATATTTTTTACCTCTGATACATTTCATCTTTGAAAGGAGACTGTGTCTGATGAACTGGAATGAATTATTATCCGAAGCACGTTTTGTTGAAAATAGAAATGAAGACTGTACGCCGTACCGCAATGATTATGATACCATCATCTGCAGTACATTATTCCGCCGTTTGCAGGACAAAGCCCAGGTATTTCCACTGGACGACGATGATTATGTGAGAACCCGACTGACCCACTCTCTGGAAGTTTCCGCCATTGGCAAGAAGCTTGGCGAGTGTGCTTTTGCAAACGTGAAAGAAGCAGGACTTGACCCATGGTTCGATACTCACATGGAAAAAGAATTTTCCGATGTGCTGCTCTGCGCAGGTCTGATCCACGATATCGGAAATCCGCCCTTTGGTCATTTTGGCGAGTATGCGATCCGCGAATGGTTCCAGAGACACCTGGGTGAGATGGAATTAAACGGAAAACCGGTCACAGAAATCCTGTCTGACTGGCAGCTGCAGGACCTTTACAATTTCGAAGGCAATGCGCAGTCCATCCGCCTTTTATCCAAGACTCCGTATCTGGGAACCATGCATGGTTTCAACCTCTCTTATCCGGTTCTGGGTGCGATCATGAAATATCCGATTTCTTCTGAGAAACTGGCACAGGCGAGATATGACGTTGCTTCCGGCCGTGCAGCTTCTCTTCCTTATAAGAAAATCGGCTACAACTATTCCGAACGGGAATTGTTCGATACTCTGAATGAAGTGACAGGAATGAACGGACGAAGACATCCTCTCTCCTTCCTCCTGGAAGCTGCAGATGATATCGCGTACCGAACCTCCGACGTCGAAGATTCTATGGTTAAGAAGGTGCTCGGGATTACCCAGATCTTTGAGGCTTTGGAGTTGTATTTGGAAGAAATAAAAGCTTCTGATCTGACACTTTCAAATGAAGTTGCATCCTGTATCCAGAAATTAAAAGACCTTTATCAAAACGAAATTGACAAGAAAACCAGAAAACCGGAGCTCGCAGCCGTACAGCGCTGGAACCAGTATCTGCAGGGAATGATGATCCAGGATGCCGGCAATTCTTTTGCGCGCCATTATGAGGCTATCATGAACGGAGATTTCCGTGGAGATCTGTTTGACGACACCTGCTCCGGCCATGTGATCCAGGCCATTTCCAGACTCAGCGAAAAGTGGATCTACACCAGTTCTTTGAAGATTAAAACAGAGCTTTATGGCCGCAGAGTCATTGACTCTCTGCTCGGTCAATTCATGCCGGCGGCTATCAAATATGATACGGATGAGAAAATGACTTTTATCGAATGCCGTATCATTGATACCGTATCCGATTTCTATAAATCTATGTACCGCACCGAATCTGCAGGAAAATCAGACGCAGATATGCTCTATCTGCGCATCTTGATGATCACAGATTTTATCAGTGGTATGACAGACAACTATGCAAAGAGACTGTATCAGGAACTTTTTGCGTGATTTTCAGAACACGAAAGGGTGCCCGACCGATTAAATCCCGGTCAGGGCACCCTGTTTCTTTTACTTTTTCATTTCTG
>JAFSFU010000016.1 GCA_017435025.1 Lachnospiraceae bacterium
AAAAAGATTAGATAACCGATCGAGAGCGCGATGACCAGTGAAACATCTAACATGATACACAGCATTAAAACGATGGTAAACACCAATAAAACAAGCACTTCCATACTACTTTTCCTTCTTCTTTTTCGCTTCTTCCTCACGCTGTCTGCAAACCTCCGCCCAACTCGGCATCTTCTGAATCGCCTCGTCGAACTCTTTTAGTGCCTTCGGAATATCAATATTCTGTGGACAGCTTCTGGAACATTTTCCGCATCCAATGCAGGCAGACGGGAGTTTTTCCTTCGGAAGTCCCTCTATGCGCATGCTGATATTGAGACTCTGTGCAAAACGAAGCTCATTATAGAGGGACAAAAGCATTGGAATATCCAGTCCCACTGGGCATCCCTCACAGCAATAGCGGCATGCAGTGCATGGAATCGAATTTTTCATGCTATCTGCGATTTCGAATAAAAACGCTCTTTCATCATCGGAAAGCGGTTTCTGCTCAGAGAAGGTCTTTAAATTGTCCGTCAGCTGCTCCATGTCAGACATACCGCTGAGCACCATGGTCACATTCGGAAGTTCCATTAAGAAACGGAATCCCCAGGACGCCGTAGATTCGTCAGAACGCAGCTCGCGCAGTCTTGCAGTCTGCTCCTCTGAAAGTGATGCCAGCTTGCCTCCGCGCACCGGCTCCATAACCCAAACCGGAATCCCGCATTCGGTCAGATATTCATATTTTTCTTTGGCATTCTGCAGACTCCAGTCCAGATAGTTCAACTGAATCTGACAAAACTCCATATCGCTTCCGCAGTAGTTCAAAAACTCTTTCAGATTGTCCATTGCGCCGTGGCTGGAAAAACCTAAATGTTTGATTCTTCCATTTTTCTTCTGTTCTCTAAAATAGTCCAGAATCCCCCACTGCGGGTCCATATATGTCTTGATGGAATTTTCATTTACGTTATGTAAAAGGTAAAAATCAAAGTAGTCCACTCCGCACTTTTTCAGCTGCTCTTCAAAAATTTCGGCCGGGTTGTAACCGGTGCTGCTGATTTGGTGACCCGGATACTTATCAGCAAGATAGTAGCTGTCTCTCGGATGTTTTGCCAAAGCACGACCGATCGCTCCCTCCGATTCTCCGTTATGGTACGGATACGCGGTATCAAAATAATTAAGGCCATGCTCCAGTGCATAATCCACCATCTCCTGGGTTCTCGTCTCGTCAATCACATCTCCGTTCATTGGAAGACGCATAGCACCTAGTCCAAGCATGGATAATTGTTTTCCCTGAAATTCACGATAAATCATATGTTGCCTCCTTTATCTCATTCATTCAGATCTTATCTCTCTATTATAAAACAACTATTGTAAAAAAGCTATCAAATGCTATAATTATGCTATTCTCAGCAATAACGAGGTTACACACGATGAAGACAAATGCAAAACAACAATTCTTACGAGGCATGCGAGCCGGCATTCCGGTTATTCTCGGTTTTGTTCCGGTCGGTATCGCATATGCTATTATGGCCAGACAGGCCGGTTTCTCCAATGTACAGACATGTCTCATGTCTCTCTCGGTATTTGCCGGTGCCAGCCAGATGATGGCAACCGGTATGTATGCACAGGGCGCAAGTATCTTTGCCATGATCCTGGCAACCTTTATCCTGAATCTTCGCCATCTGATCATGAGCACCTGCGTCATCAACCGTATGCGTGACGGCGGCATCGGAATCCGCCTGTTGGCTGCCTTCGGTATCACAGACGAATCCTTCGCGATCTTCACAACCGAAAAAGAAGAAAACTGCACCGTCATGTTTCTTCTTGGACTGATTCTGGTCAATTACACTTCCTGGAACGTTGGAACACTGCTTGGAACCATTGTCTCAGATTTTCTTCCGGATATTTTGACTGCAAGCCTTGGCATTTCCCTTTATGCCATGTTCCTTGGACTCCTAATGCCAAATCTGACCAACAACAGAAAGCTGGGACTTCTTGTGATCTTCACAGCAGTATGCAACACGATTCTGAATCAGTTCGTTGCATCCAGCTGGGCTTTGATCATCGCGACCCTGTTCTGCGCTTTTATCGGCGTATTCTTTGTAGACTTAGAGGAGGATACCAACAATGAGTAATCCTATGATTCTTCTCCTGTTCCTTGGTATGACACTGGTAACTTACATTCCGCGAGCTCTGCCTGTTGTCCTGATCGATAAACTAAAGTTCAACGCCAAGATAGAAAAATTCCTAAAATTAATTCCATATACAGCCATGGCAGCTCTGATCTTTCCCGGTGTATTTACAGTCGATACCTCAAATCCGGTCATCGGCATCGCAGGGGCTCTGACTGCCGGTATTCTGGCATGGAAAAAACAACCGGTGATGGTCTGTGTTTTGGCCGCAATTGGTGTCGATTTTCTGTTGTATCTGGTCATCTAATATGGTATTTTAGAGATAGAAACTGTTGATTAATTTTTCAACGAAAGGAACTAAAATGATGAATTTTAAGATGGTAAATTCCTGTCCGCAGAACGTGGACACGATCGTTCGTTTTACAAAATATGATGCAGTCCCGACCTTTTCCTGTCCGGAACTTCAGAATGCATTTGACACAGCCCTCGGCGGAGATGATCTTGACCTGGAACCGGGTACTGTGAAATCTTACCGTATCCGTCTGAATGATAAATTTGTAAACCTGATCATCGTAGGTTTTAACTGCAGACTTTATGAGAAAGCTCTCCCGATCTTCACAAAAGCAACCTTAAAAGTTGGTACACTTTTAAATGAACTGAAAGCAAAAGTTGTGTTTGTTGACAGCTTCTCCGGCTTGTTCTTTATTGACAAACAGGAAATCGCACGCCAGTTTGCATCCACACTTCCGCTCTGTGACTATGCATTCGACAAATATCTGACCAAGAAAGCCGGTTATACAGAAAAAGAGATTTATGTTCATGCAACAGAAGATATCGAATCTGCTCTCCAGGAAGGTGCAAATATCGCAAAAGGTATCTGCATTGCCCGTGATCTGGTAAATGAACCGGCAGAAACCCTGAATCCGGCGGAACTGGCAGCACGTACTGTGCAGTTCGGCAAAGACTATGGTTTTGAGGTGGAAGTATTCGATAAAGCCGCATGCGAAGAGTTCGGTATGAGCGCATTCCTCGCAGTTGGCAGAGCAAGCGCCAACGAGCCGAAACTGATCGTTATGCGCTATAACGGCGGCGAAGGCGTTGCAAAAGGCGTGATCGGCAAAGGTCTCTGCTACGATTCCGGCGGACTCCATCTGAAACCGGGTGACGGTATGGTGACGATGAAAGGGGATATGGCAGGCGCTGCTGCCGTAATCGGTGCTATGTGCTCCATCGCCATGAACAAACTGCCGAAGAACGTAGTAACTGTCGTTGCCGCATGTGAAAACCTGGTAGATGGTGAAGGCTATAAAAACGGTGACATCATCTCCACAATGGCAGGTAAGAGCGTTTACGTTGCAAGTACTGATGCGGAAGGCCGTCTTACACTGGCAGATGCGATCACCTATATGATCCGCAAAGAGAATGTTGACAGCATCATCGAGCTCAGTACACTGACCGGTTCCTGTGCAAACTTCCTTTCCAACATCTGCTGCGGTGTCCTTACAACCGACGATGCAATGTTTGAAAAGATTGCTGCTAAGAGCGATATCTCCGGAGAGAAATACTGCCGTATGCCGCATTACGATGAGTACCGTGAACTGATCAAATCCGACGTGGCAGATCTCCACAACTCCTCCACCGACAGAGCCGGCGGTATCTGTGCCGGTCTCTTCCTGGATTCCTTCAAAGAGGAAACACCGTTCATGCACCTGGACATCGCAGGTATGACTTTCGCAAAAGCAAAGAAAGACGGTTATCCGAAGGGCGGCACCGGATTTGGTGTGAAGACTGTTTACAACTATATCAAAGAATAATTACCAGATAATAAAAAGGAGAACTTCGGATTATGGCAGCCAAAAAAGTTGGAACACTCATTAAAGAAGCACGTACCAATGCAGACATGACTCAGGAACAGTTGGCCCGCCGTGTTTCCGGTCTTTCTGCATCCGATATCAGCCTTGCAGAGCGCGGAAAACTTACTCCTACTCAGGAACAACTGAAGCAGATCGCTAAAGCAACCGGTGTAACTCAGGCTTCGCTGATAAACGCAGCGAAAGGATCGGCTTCTAAGAAATCCTCATCTTCTGCCGCAAAATCCAGTTATATGGTAACTGCTGATGAGAAAAAGCTGATTCAATTATACCGGAAAACAGATACAGAAACCAAAAAGGCTATCTTGAGCATGTTAAATATCAAAGAAAATGCTACCGAAATGCTTCTTGAAGGACTTTTGGACAATGTACAGGATCTGTTTGGCGGGAAAAAATAGACACTATTGATGCAGATGATCACATAAGACAAGGAGATACATGCCGTATGAAATTTGCAACAGAAAAACTGGCCAAAATGTTGTTCGCTATTCTCATTATGATCATTTCCATAAATGTTCTTACGGTGAAAATACCGGAATCAAAATGCATACAGCAAACCATTGACTATCTGGACAAGAGTCAAAACACGGTCATGACCTTTTCCGGTACCTCTATCACTACCTCATTGGCTTTGTCTGCACTGCCGAACGATTTCGCAAGTCCTCTGGCAAGTACAGTTGCCGATCTGAATACCTATTTTATTTTCATGTTTGCAGTTTTATTTGTAGAAAAACTGCTCGTGATCGAAGGTATTCAGATCGCCTTAACCTGGATCATTCCGGCTGCCTGTATTTTGTACATTGGATTCGTTTTATCGTCAAAAACAGTATTAAAAACATTTGCCGGGAAACTGATGATCTTGGGTCTTTCTATCATTTTCGTCATTCCGTTTAGCACACATTTTACAGAGACCGTATGTGCCGATTATCTGGATTATGTGGAGGAAACCATCGAAGAGACTGAGGCCGGGTCCTCAAAGATCAACGAAGTCATGATAGCCAGCGATGAAGATTCCACTTTCTTTGACCGCTTATCCAACGCATTCAAGACAGCCATTCAGGATGTCTCCGACCTGCTTGCATACTTTAAAGGTGTGCTCAAAAAATGTGTGAATTCCGTTGCGATTATGTTGGTTACGACCTTTGTTGTTCCCTTATTGGTCATGCTGCTGTTCCGCTGGCTTCTGACGGAACTCTTCAGTTTACATCTTCCGTCTCCAAGCATTCAGATCAAATTGCCGAAGCATGAACGCAAAACCACCGCTAAGACAACAGATATAACCATTACGGAGGATAAATGATGAAACAAAAAGGACTCGTGCTTATTTGTGCAGTTATGTCAATTGCCATCTGTGCAATCTCACTCTGGGGATCCTTTAACCGTAAAAGCAATACAGAAGAAGCTCTCAGTTCTGATGTAGAGCGAATCGATATCGACAGCATCCAGCTTGTCAAAAGCGGTGTGCAGGTTGATTTCTCGGAAGTGATCGTCGGAACACAGGAAGAAATGCGAAAATTGATCGTCAGCACACAGGAAGCAACCGTATCTACCGACCTTACCGACCGCTTGATCAATACCCTGGATTTCGACTTTATGAAAAAGACACAGAAAGTAAGTTATACCGGAACCGGCTATTTTGTTGTTGATCTGGATAACCTAACGAGGGAACATGTCATCACAGACCATAAAAAGAAGACCATCACCATCCAGATTGATCATGCCTATCTGCAGGCCATCGAAATTGATCCCAACAAGATCATCATTGACGATGTAAAGGAAAGTCTTCTGGCAAGAGGTGATATCGAACTGTCACTGAAAGACTACAACGCAATTGAAAAGGAATTAAGACAAAAACTGGAGGCCAAGTTCAACACCGCCGAAAACGGACAAAAAGCCGATTCCATTGCTCTGGATATGGTAAAAGGTGTGTTCGAACCTGTGATCAAGGCGATCGACTCCTCCTATGAACTTTTCGTAGAGTTTAAATCTTAACGATCCTATTAAAAAACCGCAAGTGAACCAAATTGGCTCACCTGCGGTTTTCTTTTCTATTGGCTTTCAATTTTCACTACATTTTTCGCACGATCATTTCCAGTTCTTCCGAAATTGCCTTTGCCTTTTCGAAATCATTTACCCTCAGACAGTCTTCAATCCGCATTTCCAGTTCTTTCTTCTTCTGTTCCAGTTCCAGATATTCCTGCTCGAAATAATCGGTATAGATCATCTTCCGGAAAGAACGAATGCGCATTTTACGGATCGTATTGTTCTCCACATAAAGAACATAGTCCATAGTATTCACAATACTATAAAAATCATGGGAAACCATAAGTACAGTTCCCTTGTAATCTGCCAACGCTTTTTCTAACGCTGCCTGAGAATAAATATCAAGATGACTGGTCGGTTCGTCTAAAAGCAGCAAGTCTGCCTTTCCTGCACCAATCTTCGCAAGCTGAAGAAGATTTTTCTCACCGCCGGATAAAATATCAATACGGTTGTCCAACACATCTTCCGCAAAGAAATACGGAGCCAGGTAATTTTTAATCTCAGCCTTTGTCTCAAATCCGAGAGTTTCAAACTCTTCGTAAATGGTACAATCTTCATGCAGTGTCTCACTGTGATTTTGGGACAGGAATCCGACTTCCACATCCGGGCGTACAGAAACTGCCCCGCTGCTGCTATTTGCAATTTGGCGAAGCAGCGTGGTCTTTCCGGTTCCGTTTGGCCCCACTATGGCAACCTTCTCTCCCGCATTCAGATCAAAACTTACATTGTCCAGAATCATGTCCTCAAATTCAAGACGATAATCCTGCACACGGAGAATCGGATCATTCGTCACTTCAGTTGTTTCAGTCATATCGCTCGATTCTGCTTCTTCATGCTCTGTACCTGTCGCTTCAAGCACAGGAAGTACGATCTCCGGAAGGCGAACCTCAACAAACGGAGCTTTGATCATTCTGGCTTCCAAACGTTCCAGCTGTGTCTGTTTCGCGTGGACCGTTCTTCCGAAAGAAGCATTATCAAATCTGGTTGCCTTTGCTCTAAGGCGATCTACCATCACCTTGGTGCGTTCCAGTTCTTCAATTTCTTCTGCTACCTGCTCCTGCAGTTCAATTTTTCTCTGTAACAGCGCAAAATTATAATCAACGAAATTACCGTCAAATTCCTGAATGTCCGCATCTTCCAAATGTAAGATCTTGTTGAAGCAGTTATTCAAAAGATAACGGTTGTGGGTGATAACCAGAATCGTTCCTTTATAGGAATTGATCAGCTGACGAAGACCGTTCAGGTTTTCAAAGTCAAGGAAAACATCCGGCTCATCCATAATGAGGAGAGAAGGCATCTGCATCATCTCACGGATAACCTGAACCAGTTTATACTCACCGCCGCTCAGCTTTCCAAGCTCCATGTTGTCCATATTCTTCATGCCAGCCAATTTTAACTGCTTTCCAATATTGGACTCATAGTTATTTCCATCCACCGCGTCGATTTCATCCAGAACTTTCTGATAACGCTCAAATACCTCATCCAGATTTTCAGATGTCGCCATCTCCGCACAAAGCGCCTCATTCTTTTGCTGCAGCTCCACAAAATACTGACTCAGATATTCGAATACGGTCATCGTATTCTCTTTTGATGTCTTAAAGAACTGGCTCACATAACCGATCCTTCCAATATCTTTTCGAATGATTTTTCCCTTATACATCCACTCGTCCGGCTCCATCATCATCTGGATCAATGTGGATTTTCCGGTACCATTGCTGCCGATCAGGGCACAGTGCGCGCCATCCTGCAGTGTAAACGAAACATTTTTATATAAGTCTTTTTCCGGAAAAGAATAAGACAGTTTTTCTACCTGAATCATAGTAATCTCCTTTGAATTTATGTTTACAACACGACTGCTAATTTATAAAATATCTTCCTCATTAGCTTCATTATAACATCATAACATAAAATTATCATCCCCCTTACAGCCAAATAGCGGCCGTAAGGGGAAAATCCTTGTCTTGCAGCTCAGTTCATGGAATCATCTTCTTCTCAATAACAGAAATACCTTTGTACAGCACCGCAGACATGATACATAGGATTACAATGGCCATCATAACGAGATCTAATTTAAACACCTGACTGCCGTACATGATCAAATATCCCAATCCGGCTCTTGCAGCGAGAAACTCACCAATGATCACTCCCACCAGACAAAGACCGACGTTGACTTTCATGTTACTGATAAGCAAAGGTACAGACCCAGGTAAAAGCACTTTTAACAGTACATCCTTCCTAGTGCCCCCAAGAGAAGCGATCAATTTGATCTGATCCGGATCCATGGACATAAAACCATTGTGCAGAGTCAGGATCGCACCGAACACAGCCACCGATATCGCCGCCACGATGATCGTCCGCATATTGGCACCGAGCCACACGATCAGAAGCGGTGCCAGCGCTGACTTTGGAAGGCTGTTCAGCATGACCAGATATGGATCCAAAATCTCCGAAAGACTTCTGCTGGACCATAACAGTACAGCCCCTCCAATTCCGATAAGAATCACCAAAGCAAAGCTGATCAGTGTTTCCAAAACAGTTATTCCCATATGATAAAAAATCGTTCGGTCCAGCACCATCGTCCAAAAACATGTGATGATTCTTGACGGAGAACTAAAGATGAAATCATTGATCCATCCGGCACGGGCGCTGACCTCCCAAAGAATCAAAACCAATACCAGAAGCAAAATTCTTGCTGTTTTCACCATTTGTTTTCGTCTTCTCTGTCTATCCACATACTCTGCCTGCGCTGACCGTTTCACTTCCTGTTTCATCCAACGTCACCTCCCGCCACATCCTCTCTCAATATCTCCCAAACTTCATTGAAATAAGAAGAAAATTCCGGACAATTGCGCCTCATAAGGGGACTTATGGCACTGTCCGGAAATGTAACGTTAAGTATTTTTTTGATGTGTCCCGGCCTTGGGGTCAGGATCACGATTCGATCCGCCACACTGACCGCCTCAGAAAGATCGTGGGTGATCAGGACCGCCGTCTTCTTTTGTCTTCGAATAATGGTACTGATATCGTCACACACAGCAAGCCTTGTCTGGTAGTCCAAAGCCGAAAACGGTTCGTCCAAAAGCAGTAATTCCGGTTCCAGTGCTAATGTTCGAATCAGCGCGGCTCGCTGCCTCATACCGCCGGAGAGTTCCGACGGATGTGCATTGGCAAATCCATCCAATCCATAGGCTTTTAACAGCTCATGGACCTTTTCTTTCCCAGACGCATCCAGCTCCTTTCGAATTTCAAGACCAAGGCACGCATTGGAGAACACCGTTCTCCATTCAAATAAATGATCTTTCTGCAGCATATAACCGATACGTGTATCTCCACTCTGCACTGGCGTTCCATCCATCAGAATCTGGCCTTTTGAAGGTGTCAGCAATCCTGTCATAAGTGACAGCAACGTAGACTTTCCACAGCCGGACGGTCCCACCACTGCAAGAAATTCTCCGGCACTGACTGTAAGGGATATATCAGAAAGGGCCTGTGTTTCACCGTCCATCGAATGGTACGAATAACACAGGTCCTTAACTTCCAGTTTGGGGATCATAGATCACCTCGAAACAATGATTTTGTAATAAGATATGCAGCATACAGACAGCAGGTGAAGTATATGGGCATTCAGACATCAGAACTATTTCTTTGAGATCACCATCATATAGCGATTATGTGCGTCTTTGATACATGCGATCAACGGCTTCTGCGTAAGAGCAAAATACCGCTCTTTAATCTCTCTTTCCATCGCAGAAACATCATCTTTCAAACTCTTCCCGATCAGCATAGAGGCAACAAAATTTTTTGTCACTTCCAGAATCGTATTGCAGTCCATATCCAGAATTTTTCCGTTCTCCCGCTCTAAAACAAGGCTGATATAAAACTCTCCATGGAGATTGTAAATAGCATCCTCTTTGCTCGGTTTTGCCTGACCAACAACCAAAATGGTATCTTTCTCGTACATGTTTCTTCCCCCTCGTATGCGGTCATTTCACAGTATATGATACTTTTCCCAATTATACCATGCTATCACTACTTTTTTCCACAAATTCTTTAAATCTTCGTTGACATTCGGCACAAAATTGCTTATGATAAACCTTGGAAAATATTGAGATTCTTTTATTTATCGGGACTCCTGCCCGGATGTTCCCATCGTAGATAAGAGCCATGGATCTTTTAAGGGATACGTGGGTCTTTTTTTATTTAAAAACGACCTTCCCCGGAAGACCATACGCAAAATGTCATATTCGTGGGGGAATAACAATGACTTTTTACAATGAATTGGACAAGATCATGAAACAGGATATGGGTAACCGCGGCTTTCTGCCGACACTTCCGGCTAACCCGATCGCTCAGGCATTTGAAACTCTGAAATCTGCATCCCGTGTGATCCTTCTCACCGGTTTCCCGGTAAGAATGGCTGACGGCTCATTCATCGGCGAAACAGACGGTCCGTCCGGCACTGCAAACCTGGCAGCTGCATTAACGGAGGTCGGTGCAGAAGTTTTGGTTCTCACAGACAAAGCTTCCCATCATCTTCTTGAAGTCGCGCTGGAATACCGTGCCCCGAAAGCAAAGCTGGCTCTTATCCCGGAAAAGAATACCGATGACTACGAAATCAACTGCATCCATGATTTCAAGCCGACCCATTTTATTAGTCTGGAACGTCCGGGCAAAGCGTCCGACGGCCACTTCCACAATATGCGCGGCGAATCCATCGACGACATGATCACCGACTCCACAACTCTTCTTTCCGAAGCAAAGAAGTTCGGTGCCATGACAATCTCCATCGGTGACGGCGGCAATGAAATGGGAATGGGAACATACCACGATGAAGTCGTAGAGCATGTTCCATTCGGTGACATCATCTGTGCAGAGGATGGTGCCGATATCACACTCACAAGCGGTGTATCCAATTGGTGGGGTTGGGGTCTTTCCGCACTGCTCTCTTTACAGACAGGAAAGAACCTTCTTCCGACTGAAGAAATTGAGACCGAACTGCTTCACCGCGTAGTTGTCGCTGGCGGTGTGGACGGCTGTACAAAGGAACATACAGAGACCGTGGACAACCTGTCCCGCGAGACTCATTTAGGTGTACTCCGCGCAGTCAACGAAGCATTAGTAAAAGAAATGAACGCATAAAACAAAATGGGAAAATCGGCTGCATGAACCGATTTTCCCATTTTTAATAGCACGTTTATACTTCATTTTCAATCACCCGTTCCACGCGGTACAGCTCTACCGGTTCACGAATACCCTTGAGTTCATGTAAACCCAGACTGGTCACTTCAATTCTGTCCTTGATTCGCTCATAGACATAAGGACTGATAATAACCTCACCGGCTTTCGCCTTTCCCTCCAGTCTGGCAGCCGTATTGACCGTATTTCCGATCGCGGTATATTCCATTCTCTTAGTCGTTCCGATATTTCCAACAACGGCTTCACCACAGTTGATACCAATACCGAAACCAAAATCACTGCTGCTGATGCCGGCCGCTTCCTTCTTTAACCGTTCGGATGCCTCTGCTATCGCAAGTCCTGATTTTACTGCACGAAATACATAATCATCCAAATCCATCGGTGCATTATAGATTGCCATAACAGCGTCGCCGATAAACTTGTCAACCGTTCCCTTTTGATCAAAAATCACCTTTGTAGCTTCTTCGAGATAACGGTTTAAAACCTGAACTACCATCTCCGGCTCCAGCCGTTCTGTAAATGAGGTAAACCCGCGGATATCTACAAATAATACTGCAACGTCTTTCTTTTCACCACCGAGTTTTAGAGCATCCTCTCCGCCTTTTACGATGCTGGTAACAACCTCCTCCGAAACGTATCGTCCAAACAAAGACTGGATATGCTTCTTCGCCTTTCGCTCCTGCACATACTGAAGCCCCACATGACTGATGTAAATGACCGCGGCACCAACTACCGGATACAGAATCGGCAGTATATAACCTTGTTCGTAAAAAATTCCGATTAACCCCCAATATATACCGACTGTCACCAACGTCAGAAGAGACGCTATCACAATTTTCTTTGTATACCAGCCCAGTAACACAATCAGGATCAATAATGCTGTAATCCCCATTGACTCCCAGATTCCCAGTTCTGTTTTTTCAACGCCGTCCAGGAACGCCTGTAAAATATTGGCATGGACCTCCACGCCAAACATGGCCGTATCATGCTTAATCGCTGTCATAAAAGAGTCCATCATACCGGCGCTGTATGGACCAATCAAAACAATACATCCCGCAAACGCCTCCTTCGGAATCTCTCCGTTCAACACTGCCCGAAAAGAAATTCCTGCGGTATCAGTTCCATAGTAATCATACGGATATCCAGTGAATGGAATATAACCAGTAGGTTCTCCATATTCTGCCTGATAAGGGAGCTCTCCCATATACTTGCGATAGATTTCCGCAGCAAAACTGTATACCGGTTCTCCTTCAACCAGGAAACGATACATACTGTGGCGCACAATACCATCTTCATCAAGCGGTACATTACTAAATCCCCAGGACACATGATCCCGAAACCCCTTAAACGGAATTTCGTAGGTCTGAACACTTTCTTCCACGAGAAAGCCTCCATCTTCCTGTTCCACGATCTCTTTTCCAAATGTTGCGTACGATGTGGTAACCACATTGTCAAGCAGAGACGCCGCTTCCATAAGTGCCTGATCATCTTCTGCATCGCTGTTTCCAAAAAAACCGATATCCAGACCGATAACCATAGGCGCTGTCGTCTCGTCTTCATTCAAAAGTGTGATTAATTCCGCTGTCTTTTCTCTTCCCCAATTCTGCCACGGACCATATTCCTGCAGGGTCTCTTCATCAATACCAATGACATATATCTCAGGACTAATTAGTCCGCCTCTTTGATATCTCGCATCCTGCAGTTGGTACTCCAGAACCTGAAAAACACGAAAATATTGGCACACCAACACAATCATTGCAAGAGCAAACACCAGAACCATATTACCTGTTTTCTTTTTCATACTTTCCTCCTGCAAACTATATTTACGAAAATTCCCACCACGGGAGCCACTCCAGCCACTCTACATATTCTGCCGGAACCGGAAGTCCCGAAAGAATCGGGTAGAAAATCACGAACAATACCAGACACACTGCTGCCAACACTGCCAAAAGCTTTACTCCCCGTCTTCCCCATCGTTCTGCATAGTAACCTAACATCAAAGCCAATGCAGGCAGACACGGGAAATAATGATAAAGGAATGACGAACGCGGCACCAATATCCAAGGAAGTAGCGGTGACAGATACATCGTCACCAAAACTGCAGCCTTACGATCCTTTCCCTCAAGCAAGCAATATACACAATAGAAAAATGCACCTAGACCAGCAAACCAAAAGGCAGGATTACCTAGGAGAAAGACGCACTCACGCACTCCATCAATCTCCAAAAATGAGTATGTTATCGGATTGGCGATCAAAGGCCACTGAAACCACTTTGCCCCGATTGCATGTTCAGCAGGAACACTGGTATGATATTTGAACATGTTAATCTGGTTTTGAATCATTCCATCCCAGTATCCCATCGTCTCATCCACCGGAATGTAAGGAATGTAGGAAATCAGATAGATTGCGATAGGCACCAAAACAAAGCAAAGAACACACCAGAAAACCAATCTGACAAGTTCACATGCATGGATTAGCTTTCTCCTATAAGAGCAGCTTGTATATCCAAGCCAAAGCAATGCCAGTCCCAATGCACCGTACGCTCCTGACCATTTACAGGAAATCGCCATTCCCATACAAATACCAGAGAACAGAAGTGACCGATACAACTCTGTTCGTTTTGCCTGATACCCATTCATCAAAAGATCTTCTCCATAACAGTACATAAAATAAAACATTCCCATCATGAACAAAACCAAAAACGAATCGGGATGTGCCAGTCTCGTATGCGTAAAATGCATAAAATCAAATGCAAAAATTGCAGCCACTCCAACCGAAATCCACGGATTATCAAACATCTTTTTCGCAAATGCTGCAATCAGAACCAACATAAAGACTCCGGCAATCGTCCCCATAAAACGCCATCCAACCGGGTTCATGCCAAACAAAGCAATTCCCGGTGCAATCAGCAGTTTTCCCATCGGCGGATGGGTATCTTCAAACGGTCGCATACCATTGAGGTATTCGAATGCAGTGCGCGCGTATACCGGCTCATCAAACACCGTTCCGGTTTCATAAGAAACCTTTCTTTTGTACATATACGTTTCGTCAAATAACTCCGGGTACTCATATGTATTGACCGGAAGGAGGATTTCTCCATTCCGGTCAAGAAAAAGTAATTCACCAATCTGCGTGTACACATTTTGAGTTGTCAATTTGAAAAAACGGCAAGTTGTTTGCATCGGCACCATTCGCCATTGATACACTTGATGCATCACAAGATCTCCATGCGAAGTCCATTGAATTGATTCGTCATCCCCGGTTTCCAGAGATAATTGTCGATTACCATAATTGCCCAGATAATAGACAATTGCTCTGACATCCTTCTCCTCACCAAAATCCAGCAAAATTTCCGTTCCCTCTTTCTCTGTCTGCCATACGGAATCTGGCGCCTTCCCGGTACCGATTCGCAAGAATGACAAAATCAAAGCACAGACAAATATTATTATCCAACAAACCGTTGCTTTTTTAGAAGTCAACCCTTTCATATATTCTCCGTAATTAGCTTGCTTCTACTAAAACATCCTCATAAACACCTTCATAACCGTTCGAATTTAACCATGTATCATTCCAACTAAAATATCCGAAAGGTCCATCCGAATCTTCAGTAGTGTACCACGATCCATTTGTACTGTATTCTTTGTCATACTCTACCCATTCCATAGTACCATCGTTTTTTACAAGAATATCTCCATCTTGCCCCCGGACTTTCTCTGGTGGAATCAGCGATGCAATCAATTCCTCCGGGGTCATCTCTTCGTCGATTGGCGGTTCCTCAACAGGTGGTTCTTCTGTAGGTGGTTCTTCCCCCGGCACTTCCTCGCTATTGGAATCGCTGCCGATGGATGGAGTTGTTGATGGTGCCCAATCGTTATCATCCCGCTCTGGAGCACGGTTGCGCTGTTCATATTCTATTTCGAGTTTTTTCTGTTCTTCTAGATACTCTTCGACCATTGTATTGGCCTGCTGCAGTTCTTCCTCCGTATCCAGCCCGATTGCAGTCAGATCCAGAAGCTCACGATTTTCCAGAATCATGGATAGACCTTCATCATTCAAATCCGTCCATTCAAATGGCGCTTTGGTTTTTAATATATACTTAACAGGCGCACCCGGTCCCATCGGCTGACCTTCCCAGTCGCGTTCCAACTGAATAGTTTCTCCGGCTTTCAGATTTACCGTATTTCCATCTCCCAGATTCCAGTCTACATGACCCTCTACCAGGTAGAATTCCATTTTCAGCGGATTAAAACTGAAAACACCGCTGGTACCACGGATACTCATGGATGTATGAGCCGCCTCAAAGGTCATGTCCTCATCCTCTGCCAACGGAGAATCTACGTTAAAGAAGAGATCACCATTGTTCAACGTCAGTTTCAGAGATTTCGGGGATGCCTTGGAAATTACTACATCCGTATTCTCCTCCATACAAAGAACTTTATCGTTATCTGTTTCAATATAAATCTTTGAGAATTTTCCGGTACTGAGTTTATTTCCCTGACCAAGGTTCATACCTTTCGTCGCCTTCAGTTTACGATTGTTCGCCTTCACAACAAATGCATTCTCACCGCTTGTTTCAATAATGGACATTTTTCTGCTTTCGATTTCTTCAGCCAAGGAACTGATACTGATGGTCAGAAATGTCGCTGCCAATGCAATTACAGCTATCTTTTTACCTTTTTTCCACATACACTTCGCTCCCTTCTTCCAGGTGGAACATCATACCTTCGCGAGCGAAGATACATTTACTACTCCTTTTTTTCGCCGCTTCCTCCAGCCGCATCAACTCATTATCGGTCTTACTCCAGTCGTGGTGGGAGATACACAGCCGTTTCACCTGACACTCCTCTGCAACCTGCACTCCCTGCTCCCAGGTACTATGACCGAACCCGCGATATTGGTCTATTTCTGAATCCGAATACATACCATCAAAAAGCAACAGATCACAAGATGCAATAAATTCCTTATACTCGGAAGCAAAATCCTCCGTCAATTCATAATCTAATCCGTAGACCATGCTGGTATCCTCTTTCTCCAATCGGAAGATCAAGGTACAATCCGGATGGTTGGAGTGGAGTGCACGGACTACTGCTCCGCCCGGAAGGTCAATTCTGTCACCAGAATTCACATCATGCCAGTACATTTCTGCACCTGCCGCATCCAACGAAACCGGCCAGTACGGTGGACCTGCCATCTGTTTCATTCTTTGTTCAAACGACATCTTTTCATCCGATGCACCGTAGAAATGCAGAATGCAATCCTTTTTATAAATGAATGGGAAAAACGGGAGTCCAATCACATGATCCAAATGAACATGGCTGATAAAAATATGAAATACATTGACACCGTCCTGAAACTGAGGCAGCAACTCTTCCGCCAACGCACGAATTCCTGTGCCGCAATCAAAGATTGCAACCTCTTTATCCCACTGCGCAGAAACACATGCCGTATTACCGCCAAATATCATGCGATCCGAATATGGAGCTGCCATGGACCCCCTGGTACCCCAGATTTTTACCTTCACCCCATGTCTCATCTGTCTCACTCCTTCTGTCAAATTTACTCCAGGCTATTTCAGCTTTCTTTGCTCCTTTGCCTGTTTTTCCAGTACTTTCTGCTCTTTTGCCAATTCCTTCGGAGTCATATGTTTTCTTCTGGAAGTCTGAATATCATGCATACTGATTTCTTCGAAAGACATCAGTTCCTTCATATTACCGGTTCTCTGCGCCTTCATAAGACCACTGATCACCTCAGGAGTACCGACACTATACTCTTTCGTTTCCGGAACAAAAACTGCGATAGGATGTTGTCCACTCTGCGCATACCTTCCACATATCGCAAAGAATTCCGGATTACTCCAAGCGTTCGTGTAGACACTTGTTCTCAACATGAGCAACGACTTTGCCCAGCTTTCATTGGTGATGTCCTTCATTTCTTTCAAAGAACGGACATCCCTGCATTTTTCCATAAGATGTTCCATCGCAATTCGCTCAGCAGCACCTTCCGTAACCACACGAGCCTTTTCCGAACCATCAAATACCGGTTCCAAAAAGGATTCCGTCGCCACAAATTTTTCACAATAATTCTTTACATGCAGCATTTCACCGATGCATCTGACTGTCTGCTCCAACTCTTCCATCTCATCATAATTCTGGTTTTTCACATGTGGCGGGCAACACTGGAAGAGATCCTGGGTTACACCGATAATAAAATCTGCTTTCTGGTAATCGGCTGCCAGCTGGGTTATTGATGGATCACGGAAGAAATCCATAGGATGCTCACCCACAAGAACCATCATGGTACCAAGGGTATCACAGATATCATTCTGGCGTTCACGGAAATAAGCATGATAATCAGCATCTTTTCCGTTCTTCTTGATAAATTCATCTTTAGACATCACAGTCACTTTTTCAACAAATGCCTTACCAATCTCCTGCTTGCGTGCCCTTAACTCCGGATCGTCTGAAAGCACTTCTTCCATCGACATTCCCTGCGTCATCGCGAACAGACGGCACAACGCAGTACGGGTCTGGGATCTGTACAGCGTTTTCATCATCGAAACCGTGCCGCCGGAACATTCTTTTTCCGGAATTCCCAATTCGGCCGCGGTCTCCTTATCCATTGGCACTATTGCCACAGTCGACACGGTGTTATTTAACAAACCAATGAGCGTTTGATCTTTCTCCGGAGTTTTTCCTTCGATCATAAATCCAAAGAAGTCCATATCCGCCTGCAAACATGCTTCACTTGTACGTTTTATTGCCGTTTTCATTCGATGATGATCTCTTTCACGTTCCACGACACTTCGAACGTACGCTTTGATCTCATCATGGCGGTCTTCCTTGCCCAATTCATCCAGACTGATCCGCTCCGCCATCTGTTTCTTTGTTTCTTTTGGTTTAATCCCAAGGAAGTTTTTGAATCTTCTCCAAACAGACACTTCTTCTTTCAAATTCACCTGTGCATGCATCGGGATTGGATCCTTAAAATCATATCCCTCGTTGGTCTTCGCAAACGGAGCGACATCCATTCTCGCCTTTCCTTCCAACGCATAGGCGACTACTTCACACTTCATTCTGCGCATATAATCGTCTCTGGATTCACCTTTTCTTTGCTTAGGCAGCACGGATAACGCAGGTCTTCCATCGAGAAACACCGTATCAAGGAAGTTTTTCTTATCTTTTTTGATCGCTTTCAGTTCATCCTTATTGTAAAGCGCATCCATCATATTATCAAACGTCGATACTCCCCACTCAATGTCCAGGCGTTTTGGATTTTCTTTACGGATTCTTGCCGGGAAATTATCGACCGTCACATCTGTAAGCACATTGGAATTCATGATGAGGTTCGCTGCTTTCGGAGTAAGAACTTCTGCGCGCTTTTCTGTATATCCCTCCATCGCGCGGTAAATCACGTATTCCGGTTCTGCAGGCAATTTCTCACCAACCGATTTTAGGACATCATTCTGCGCCTTTTCGCGTGCTGCATCAATCTGCCCCTCCTCTGTCTGGCGCATAATCGCATTGTCCATGAAGAAAGTTCCCATCAGATTCTGGAAAATAGACAATTCTTCCGTCTTTGCAAGATACTTTCTCATATTGGCACTATCAAGGCGGTTTCTTTGGGATGCGATATCCCGACTTACTCTGTCCTTATATGGTTCGGTAATGGTCATCATCTGCGCTTCGCTGTAAACTTTGCTCAGATACGCCAACTCAGTTGCTTCCAGATAGGACTGTCTGTAGAGATCAAGAATCGTCTTTGCAGCCTTTTTACGGGGAGACTCTTCCATATTCTCCAAACGACGTTCTGCTGCATTGATGTCATGTTCCATCTGAATAAAATTCTCATTCATTCCGGTAAACCGCTGTTCCACAAAATCAGCAATTCGGACATCTGTCATAAACTCCAGATCATCCCAATTTGTCTGCTTGATACCATCCTCCGCTATATCAGCCAGCCTTTTTTGGGCTTCATCCAGTAACTCTTCTACACTATTATAAGGTTTCTTCGCCATACAGTCCTCCCTATCTTACCAAATACACCATCGTAATGTCATCCGACTGATCTGCACCGTTTGCAAATATATGAATCGTTTCATACATTTTATCCAGCAGCATTTCCGGTTCCCCGGCAATATCGCTGTATCGATTCAACGTTTCAACAAGTCTCCCATCACCGAACATTTCTTCTTTATCGTTAAATGCCTCGGTCACACCATCGGTGTAAAGATAGAATCGATCTCCAGGCATCAGGGTTGTTTTCTGTTCTCGGTACGGCATATCTTCCATCATACCGAACACAAAGTCCACCTTGCAGTCCATCATCTCAAACGGACCTCCGGCACGGGAAATGCACGGTTTATTGTGACCGCCATTTACGAAAGATAATGTATGATTCTTCACATCTAAAACACAGATAAATACGGTAACAAATAACTCTTCTTCATTATCCTCATTGAGCTGGTTGTTCACACGATCCGCCATCTCCGCAAGAGGCATATCCAAACTCATATAGTTCTTGATATGTGTCTTTGCCACAGTCATAAACAATGACGCAGGAACACCTTTTCCTGAAACATCCGCGATCAGGAAGCATAAGCGATTCTCATCAATCTGGAATACATCATAAAAATCACCGCCGACTTCTTTCGCCGGTTTCATTCTCGCTGTAATATGTACATCCGGCATCTTGTTGAACTTACCAAAAGATTTCGGAAGATATCCGCTCTGAATCTTTGCTGCGATCTCAAGCTCCGATTTCATACGCTCTCGTTCCACAACGATTTTCGTGGTTTTTGTATAAAGGAGTTCCAGAAATGCACCATATACCTTTCTGTTGGACTCTGCGAGTCCCTCAAATACCGGTTTGGAAAGATGGGCGCAAGTCACCTTAGTCGCAGCACGAACCGTCGCCTTTCTTGTACCGTCTTTGATCAATGCAAGTTCACCGACCACGTCGCCGGATTCCTGTTCACTGATCAGCACACCATTGGCGGCAAGAACTTCTGTCTTTCCCTCCAGTATAATGTACATGCCGTCATCCGCAGACGCACCATAGGTAACAATATCCTCACCCGGCTCA
>JAFSFU010000141.1 GCA_017435025.1 Lachnospiraceae bacterium
CTGTGTTCAGAAAATCTGTACTCTTGAGCCCTGTTCGCAAATTGCGATCCATGGTAATACGCACATTCCCCGGTTCATACAAAAAGGCCTCGCGATCATAGCAGACAATGGTTGTCGGGCGCAGCTGCTGTCCCTGCATCTTACTGTATAGCTCCACCAAAAGCGGTTCGTCGCTCTTCAGCAGAAAATTTAAATCTCCGCGCAGAATCTGCTCCACCTGTGTTTTTGTTAACCGGGCGCTTCGCTTTGCACAAAGGCCATTGACCTTCATCTTTTTTTCCAGTCGTATAAACGACAGATCCGAATTATAGTAGCGAATGCGAAATTTCTCTCTCTGATTGACTCCATCCATTTTCTGGCGCAATGCTTTGTCATAAGGCGTATCAAAATACAGACTGCTCACACGGTAAATACCGTGTGAGTCAGCATGTGCATCATGGGGGAACAATTTGCGAAGTCTCGAGGAAACCACCTGATCATCCATGCGATTGATCATATGTTTCCACTCATGTCTAAAACGAATTGCGTTCTTTTCCTTAGTCATCATACTCAGAGTCACCATCATCGTAATCAGATGCTCCGTCATCGTAATCGGATGCCCCATCATCATAATCGGTCACTCCATCATTGTTTGGACCGTAGTCTGTGTCATCGTAATCCGTCACTCCGTCGTTGTTCGGGCCGTAGTCTGTGTCATCGTAGTCCGTCACTCCGTCGTTGTTCGGGCCGTAGTCTGTGTCATCGTAATCCGTCACTCCGTCGTTGTTCGGGCCGTAGTCTGTATCATCGTAATCCGTCACTCCATCGTTGTTCGGGCCATAGTCTGTGTCATCGTAATCGGTAATACCGTATTCGCTTTCACCTTCCACGCTAACTGGGCTTGTCCACTTGTTTTCCTTTACGTTCTCACGAATTTCCTTTACCACTTCATCCAGAAATTCCTCGCTCGGAAGCTTGGATCCACGCTCGATCTCAATTACAATCTGACGTCCCTCTCCTTCAATCTCCTCTGTAAAATATCCGGCATCACCAATTTCTGTTACCAATTCTCCTACCACTTCGCGACAGCTCTTGCCTTCGAAATCTTTATAGCTCTCAAGAATCTTTTTTGCATCTTCATTTCTGGAGGAAACCTCTGTAACAAGACCTTCCTCATCATAGGTAATTGCAATTTCCGGATTAACCTTCAGACAAAGAATACCTCCACCATTCAATCCATTCTTTTCCGCTTCTGTCGCAGCAGCAACTTTATCCGTCGCTCCTTTTGTTACATTGTTTGCGCATCCTGTCAAGCCGGATACACAAAGGGAAGATACCGCTAATACGGCTAACATTGTTCTTACATAATTCTTTTTCATAATTCTTTCTCCTTATTCTAGATGTATTATCTTTTGTTCCTTATACTATAGAATACGAGGACTCATTTCAAAAAACGGGGTCACATCAAATATTTTTATTTAATCATCAAAATCGCTGTCATCTATATCCTCGTAGTCACGATCGAACTCTTCCTCATAGTCGCTGGCCAACTCTTCCTCGTAATCACTGACTGATTCTTCCTCGTAATCACTGACTGATTCTTCCTCATAATCACTGACTGATTCTTCCTCGTAATCACTGGCTGATTCTTCCCCGTAATCACTGGCTGGTTCTTCCCCGTAATCACTGGCTGATTCTTCCTCATACCAACTGTCGGCTTCTTCATAATCGCTATCCGATTCTTCATAGTCACTGGCCAACTCTTCCTCATAATCACTGGCTGACTCTTCCTCGTAATCACTGTACGACTCATTATACGGTGAATCTTCAAAATCATCCAACGGTATCACGATGGCTTCCACGGTTTCTCCATAGTCCGATTCATGATAAACCGCTGTCTCATGCACTTCAGACTCGCCTGGTAAGGAAATTTCCACTTGCTCATCCACTGGTTCCTCACGCATCCCTACCTCAATTGTTACAGATATTTTTTCAGTCAAGTATTCATCCAGATGTATTTTCAGTTCATTACCTTTGTCTGTAATCCACTGTTCATCTTCCGCTTCCAAATCTAAAAGAATCTGTCCTCCTTCATGCAAAAATCCCTGCTCAATTGCTCGATCTACCAATTCATCCATAACCGGATCTAACTGTTTCTTCTTATAGGAATATCCCTCAACTAACTGTTCGCCATCATCATTTAGCCCATCAATATCAACAACAACATTCTTTCGATTCACATCGATACGCACCTCTGGATTGATCGTCATATATACTGAACCGAATGTCTGCTGATTCAAGTGGAAGACAGATGTGACAGCCACTACCAAACATGCTGCCGCTGCTGCCAATCCGGCCATAATCTGTTTTGCTCTTCTTCCGGCAAAAACAATAATCTTACTTTCTTCTTTTTTTGAACACTCTGGTTCCCAAGGCACAATCTCCAGAATCTCTGATTCAGGTTCTATCATTTCAACGATTTTCGTAACGGTCTGTCCAACTTCATACCGCAAATTGGCTGCTTTCAAAAATCTTCCATCTTCTGACAGTACGACCGCATAACTGGTATGACATTCCATAACTATATATTTCAAATCCGGGCGCCCCCTTTCTCTTTGAATACACGTTTCAAATGTCCTCGGATAATCTCATATCCATTTGTCTGTATCAGCAGCATAGCCAGCACATACTTTCGATGACGTTCCAATGTCTTTCTTTCCACACCGGTTCCCTCTGTCAATTGTGCTAACGGCAATTTTTTTGTTTTCAGCAATTCATCCAAAATATATGGGTGTTCAATCGCATAATTGACCACTCGTCTGCACGCATCCAGCGTTCTTTCCTGTTTGGGGGAATGTTCTGCCACATCCGTCAAACAAACCCCAAAACCGGCCATAACTGCACTCAATTCTTCAATCTCCTGTCTTGTGGCATTTCGATTTGTTAACTCCTCAGCATGATCGTAATCGTCTGCCAAACGATCCTGTAATGTCAAACCATCCTCGTCATGTTCTTCATTCAGTGAGACATTCCCTTCATGTCTGGATTCCTTCCTTCGATAATCGATCAAACGACTTCGCATGATCATAGATGCATAGGCTAGAAATGCCCCACGCTCTTTTGTGTAGCCGCGAATCGCCTCATGAAATGCAATCATTCCTATACTAAATTCATCATCATAATCGGTGCATCCTCTCCCGATTATCTTTGACACTTCTGCTTTGATGAAGGGAATATAAGCTCTGATCAGATCATCTGCTTTCTGCATATCATGTTTTGCATCATACACTTGTTTTACAATCTGATGCTCTGTCTTCATAATTTCCCTCCTTTATATAAAGAATACGCAGGCCTCTTCCTGAAATCGGGGTCTGCGCTGATATTTTTAAAAAAGTTCACGATCATATTCTAAAACACCAAAGTAAAATCCATTCTTTTGGCATGTAAATTCTCTGTAAAATAAAGGTAAAACTTTTTCCTCGTACACAAAAAAAGAAACATGAACCAATGCAGGTTTATCTGCACTGTTCATGTTTCCAGTCAATAATTCCTATTTATTGTGTCAAATCTATCTTAATAATAGGTATCCAAAGAGTTCAAAATTGCTTCCATTCTCGCCTTATCCCACTCACTCGCATATGCAAGACCGATATGCATGTAAATCGGAGTTCCTTCATATTCAAAACGACGAATGTAGAAATCGTCATGCATCTCACCCTTCTGGATACCGATCTTCATATACTCGCGTCCGTCATTCAGCAGAACTTTTCCGTAATCCTGTGTTGCGTATCCGCTTTCCCGGAATGCTTTGATACTTTCTGTCCGATACTGCTCTTCTGTCAGTTTAGCATCATCACTTCCATCGTATGCCACACGAACACTCGGCATCAGTGCCGCATTTCCATCAATCTGCGCATAAAAATCATAAGAATTTTCCAGCAGATTTAAGACAGCATCATCGTAGAAATAGCTGCCTGCCGGAATGTACATTGCATAATCAGAAAGTGGATTGGAGAGAACCCAGTCATCCAGCATTGCTCCGTCTGAACCAAAGCGATAATGATATCCTTCAATGATCAAATCGGTATTCGCCGCCATTCCACCGCTCTCTACAAGATAATAATACTTTCCATTGTCCTGGATCCAGCCGGTTTCCATATAGCCCGCTTCATCAAACCAATACCAGACATTGTCGATATGAGCCCACCCGTCCTTTGCGTAAGATCCATCGTCATTCTGATACCACCAGCCTACGTGATCCAGCTTCCATTCACCTGCATAGCTTGTCATTGCAAGTCCTGCTGTCATAGCCATTGCCATACCTAATACTGCCAGTTTCTTTTTCATGTTGCTCCTCCTTGATGTCATTTTTAATTTTATAAAAATCCCATCTTCCTGCGAAGCGCATCCTTTGTCTCATTGCTGCAGAATGCCGCATCGATGGAATTCTCTGCACATTTCTTTAACTGCTCCATGGATACACCAAGTGCACGCATCTGCGCATACTCGTTATCCAGATCTGTCTTTACAAAAGTCATATTGTCGGTGTTTAGGGTTACTTTCACGCCTGCTGCCAGGAGATCACGAACCGGGTGAGCCGCGTAATTGCATTTCATGGAAGAAACATTGCCGCTGAGGCAAACCTCCAACGGAATCTGTTTCTCTACCACTTCCCGCAGCCATTCCGTGTTCTGCACACAGTTGATGCCATGACCAATTCTCCAGGCACCCATGGCAATCGCCATCGGAACATGGGATCCATCTCCCATTTCACCGGCATGGATCGTATACGGAATTTCCAGTTCTTTTGCCATCTCGAATAACGGTGCATAGAGATTGAAATCACCATTATTTTCATAACCTGCCAGGTCCAGTGCAACCACACCCTGTCCGAGGAACTCTTTGGTCACGCGGATCGTCTCCACATTGGCGTCCCAGTTTACATGAGCATCCTCGCCTTTGTGCATCATACAGTTGATCAGACCAACTTCCACTTCCGGGAAATCTTTTTTCGCCTGCTCCATGCCGGAAAGAACGGCCTCCACAACCTCTTTCTGGCTCAGGCCCTCCAACATATGCTGCTGCGGTGCAAAGCGAATCTCTGCATAAAGCATCTCCTTTTCTGCCAGTGTTTCGATCAGATGATAGATGCTGGCTGCCAGATCTTCTCTTGTCTGCATGACCGCAATCGGGAAATCGAAGCGTTTCATTCGCTCCTCCCGGTTCTTAAACTCGGTTCGATGCATGATATCATAATACTCTTCGAATGTACAATCCGGAGCAACCACTCCACGTTTTTTCGCGGTTTCCCACGCCCATGTCAGATTCAAAGAACCATCTAAATGCAGATGCAAGTCTACTTTTGCGTATTTCATTTTTCATTCTCCAATCCATATCAATCTATCTATGTTCTTCATTTTATTCTCTGATTATAGCACATTTTGTGATATAATGCGCGTAAGGAATGAAAAAGGAGGACGAATCTTTGAAAAAAGTGCTGTTAGGAAATACAGGAATTGAAGTGAGTATCGCCGGAATCGGTGTCCTTCCGATCGGTCCAAGCCAGCTGGCACTGCCTGTGGATGAAGGTGCAAAAATCATTCAGTACGCTTTCGACCACGATATGAATTTCATCGATACAGCCCAATATTACCGAACTTATCCCTACATCCGAAAGGCATTAGAAAGCGGAGATTATAAAGATGTGATTGTTTGTTCCAAATGTCTGGAACCGGATTATGAAAGTATGATGGACGCGATCCAAGAGGCGCGCGCAGAACTGAACCGTGATGTGATCGATATTTTCCTGATGCACGAGGTTCGTTCAGGACAGTTGGAAGAGCGCACCGGCGCATGGAATGCATTGAAAGATGCCAAAAAAGCCGGGCTTGTTCGTGCGATCGGACTCTCCACTCACCATGTCGATATCACAGAAATGGCCGCCGATATTCCGGAACTGGATGTGATATTTCCGCTGATCAACTATGCCGGCCTCGGAATCCGCTGCGGCGACCGGTTTGCCACCTGCGATGAAATGATGAAAGCGATTCAAAAATGTCATCAGGCTGGAAAGGGTATATTTGCCATGAAGGCATTTGGCGGCGGCAGTCTCACTGCTAATTATCAGACCGCACTCAACTATGTATTTTCCCAACCGGAGATTTCCTCCGTCATGATTGGCTTTGGAAAAACATCCGAAGTGGACGACCTCTTGCACTATCTGGATGGTACCATGGAACCAACTTATAATCCGGATATCTCCAAAAAGAAGGTCCATATCAATCACGAGGACTGCGAAGGCTGTGGTGCCTGCAAAGCCGCCTGTCCGGCAGGAGCCATCTATTACAATTCTGAAAACGGTCTGGCTGAAGTGGACCATGAAAAATGTCTGACCTGTGGTTACTGCAGTCCGGTATGCCCGGTGCGAGCTGTGATCATGTATTAAAACATAAAAACTTCCGCAGACGATGTCTGTTCGACACATCTGCGGAAGTTTTCGTTTTTATTCCATTGCTTCATTTAAAAGTACGTAATGAATATGATCTTCCCAGACACCGTTGATCTTTAAATATTTTCTCGATGTCCCTTCGTTGACAAATCCACATTTTTCCACAACTGCCCTTGAAGCATGGTTTCTCGGTATTATATTTCCCTCAATTCGATGCAGGCGAAGCTCATCGAACGCAAATTCTACGATTCTTCTTGTTGCTTCTGTCATATAGCCGCGATTTACATGTTCTGCGTCCAACTGATATCCTAAAAAACAGGACTGAAAAACGCCTCGCACAAGATTGGTCAGTGCGATTGTTCCGATAACCTCCGACTCATTCTCCTTCCTGCAAATAAAAAAACGATAATCTGTCTGCTTTTCCCAGGCATTTTCCTGATCACAACACATCTTTTCCTGATATTCCGTCGTGTAAAACTCTTCCGAACGTATCGGTCCAAATTGCTGGAGGAAATCCCGGTTTCTATTATAATAGTCCGCTACCGCCCCTGCGGTCACCTCATGCGGTGATTTTAACAGCAGCCGCTCTGTTTCCACTATCATGCCTCTATCCTCTTACCATTTCTGCACCCAGTTCGAATGCGTTTAATTTCTCGTTCTGGAAGACTGTTCCGTGGCGTTTCTTCTTCTCCTCCGGATCAAACATCGTCCAGTTGTATTTGCTGTAATCAGAAACCTGCAGAGTATTGGCACTGATCAAAGTCTTTGTCGGCCCCACAAATACTTCGAAATTATTTTTATAACCTTCGATCATCTGTGTATATCCAATCTGATCATAGAATTCCTCTTTCGCATTGCTGGTCATGATAAACAGAACCGGAATCTTGCGCTCGTTATAACTTCTTCTCTCTACCTGATAGGTAATCGATTGAAAAACCAGTCTCTCGTACAAGGCGCGGAATCCTGCAGTCACGTTTCCAAGATAATTCGGCGAACCAATAATCAATCCATCTGCCTCACGGATTGCATCCAACACCGGTTTCAATCCATCTCTGCAAATACAGACACCTTCATTGGGAGCTGTTTTACATCCAAAACAGGAAACGCAGCCCTGGTATTTTTCTAATTTATAAAGATCAAAATAAACGATTTCTGCCCCCTGCGCCTCGGCTCCCTTCGCAGCTTCACGCACCAGTGCAGCAGTATTCCATGTTGTTCGCGGACTGGTATTGACTGCTACAATTTTTTTCATGCACTTTTTCTCCTTTTATTCTAAAACCACAAGCCTTCTCTTACTTCCATTCCATCAATATCGCTCGACAAGGCGCTCCATCGGCTCCACCCAGATTCAGCGGCGCCGCGTTGAGCAGATACACTCCTTCTGTGACACTTTCCAAGCGGATTCCTTCTAATAAAATCACTCCTGCTCCTAAAAGCACCTGATGCACTTCCATCGGTGCATCTTCCGGTCCAACAGTCTGAGATTCATTCCCAATAAGAAGCAGTTTTGCATCCGCAAAAACTTTTGCTGCATCCGCAGAGACCTCCGCATCACCTTTGATCAAAATTCTTTCAGCGGCACACACATCCGCCTTCGCAGCTTTCTCTAAAATCGTTTCTGCATCCTTCCCGGTTACAACTCCATGATGCTCTGCCACATAAGCCAAACCGACAAATGCTTCCAAGTCAACCTCGTCAATGGTCTTTCCATCCCGAATAAAATGAAACGGAGCATCCACGTGGGTACCATTGTGAGCACACATACGAAAAGATGTCAGGTTACATACTTCTCCATCTTCAATCGAACTCAATCTTTCATACTCCGGCACCGGATCACCGGGATAAACCTGGCAGCTGAAAATCTCCTGAGAAATATCATAAATCTTCATACCCATCCCTCTATTCCAATGGCATACAGATTACTCGGTCAATTTTGGTTTTTAAAATTTTGCTGGAAACCTCCGGACGCAGTACCATCGCCGTATCAGCACCTCTGGATGTTCCTCCTACCGCAACAACCGGTTCGCCGCCAACGATATAACCCGCATCCGCAGCCATTGCACAGATCTCAACGCATACCTTTGTACCCTGACCAAACATACGGAGTGTGTGAGCAATAATCTCCACAGGATAAACACCTTTAAATGTATTGGATAAAGAACGCTCTGCTCCGCTGAGAACGTGAGCTGCCGTGCAGATATTGAAACCTTTTTCGATCAAATAACGGCGAAGCTCCGACGGCATAGGATTGGTGCCCGGTTCCACCTGCCCATAAGCATGGGTTACCGCTGTAATCGTAATCCCTTCATGATCGATCGAATCCGCCATCATCTTTGCAGTATTTCCATCGGTTGTTGCTAAAACAATATTCGTAATATTCAATTGTTTCGCAGCCTCCACTGCAAGTTTCAGTGTATTTTCCGTATTTTCACGCCCCGGTGTTTCAAAGTATACAATCTTATCCTGAATCATAGTCACAGCACCTCCACAACTTCTTACTTTTCACATAAACCAATTATAGCATTTTACCGAAAAAAAGGGAATTGCCATAACGCAATTCCCTCAATGTCCCTGTCTAACCCAATCAACTTCCTATCGTTTTTTGTAAACCACCAATTCCGGATCAGCACCGTTTTCTTTATAAGTGCAAACAAGCAAAAAGTCCATATTCGCGACAACACCAAAGCATCTCTCTCCGCCAAACTCACATTCTAACTGGTTTCCAAGATAGGTGGTCTCATCGTCCAAAAATTTGACCATTTTTCCGTTCGGCAATCGATACTCGAGAT
Source organism: Lachnospiraceae bacterium (assembly GCA_017435025.1). The sequence continues at coordinate 9,217 of JAFSFU010000141.1, forward strand.
TGACAAATCTGCCAACAAGTGCATTGAGACTTTCAACTTTTGGCATCCCTTCAATACCCAGCTCATTCAATTCATCCATGATTTTTTTCTTGAATTCATCGAACTTTTCTTTCCCTGCAAGATCCGTATACCGTTTCCAGTAGTTTAATTTCGGCAGCATGTCTTTCATATATGTCCGAACCTGCTCTGATGAAAAGGTTTCATTTGCCATATGTACAGCACAGTAATCAATCAGGTCATCCATATTGTTATATGTATATTCACCATCTGCATAGCACCACTTACAATATTCTTCGTTAAATACGCCGTCCGTCTCTTTGCTGATGATAGAGTCCTCAAGAGGCATACCACAGCACTGACAGATTAATTGTCTCGGAGACCCAAGCAGCGTGTTGATTGAAACATCAAAAACTTTTGACAACAATTTCAATGTTTCCGTATTGGGTATTGTGTCTCCATTTTCCCAGCGCGATACTGCCTGACGGGTAACATGTACTTTCTCTGCCAATTCCTCCTGTGAAAACCCCGCCTTATTTCTCAATTCCTGTATTACATTCTTTGTTTCCATGAACTGCTCACCTCCATAAACAGTATACCAGAAATATGGGGAACGGGAAAGCAACCTGTTGTTGCGGATTGTTTAGATATGATTGATCAGGAAAGCGTGGACAAAGATTAAGTTATAACAAAAATCCGCTGGAATACACCCCAGCGGATTTTTACGATGGCTCAGCCCATTATAATAATTTAATCACACCCAAGATCAACAGATGAAGGGGATAAAACACATAGTAAACCATTTGAAGCTGTTTACTGTGATACCCCTGATTTCCTCGATACAGCCAGATTGGAATCAACGCTAAGAGTGCAAAACTCTGGCGTAACAGGAAATAGGTTTGTCTAAACATATGCAGTTCATAGGAAAAACCGCCCAGCATCTCTGTATTGATATACCACAAACAGATTGTCTGTCCTAAATAACTCCACCACTTCCTCTGCCGGAAGAAATAAAACACAAGGACCGTCATAATGCCTGCGTGGTAAAAGTCGACCATCGTCACAAGCCCAATGATATAGCCTAACAGC
>JAFSFU010000017.1 GCA_017435025.1 Lachnospiraceae bacterium
AACATCCTATTATAGACCTTTGTTTCGGTAAATGCAAGATAAAAACGCAACCTTGCAGCACGACTCGGTTGCGTTTCTTATCATTCTATTTATAACTTTATGCATCGTCCTTCTTCACAAATAGTTGTAAGTATACCATCTGAAATTCGATGTGCCCGACCATAAAGGACAACCTCTTCATCCACAACCCTCACAAAACTTCCATCTTCCAAGGCCAGAAATTCATGTCCGTAACTGTCCCCGTAGGTGATATCTTCAAACAAACGTTTATCATCGAGCACATAATTCTTCACCATCTGATAATGGGGCAGAATCATCAGTTCTGTAAGTCCCAGCCCTCGAATCCACCGCTTATACTTCGGATCCACAGACTCTCCCGGAAGCTCTGGCTGTGCATAAACCACGTCTGCACTGTTCATCGTCCCGGCGCTGACTCCCAGAATGATTCCCTGATATCCATGCAGTTTCTCTCTCAAATGAATCACCTCAAAGAAATGATTCTGAGTTGGGACATGACCGCCTCCCAGCATAATGATATCATACTGCGCTAACTCATCTGCACATATATCGGTGCTTCGATAATCCCATAAATCAAACTTTGTGACCGGCACGCCGCTGTTTCGAAAGGCCTGTTCAAAAAAGTCCCGCATCTCATCGTTCCCCTCAAAGGAATCCGGTGCGGCCGCAATAATCAGTCCTTTCATCTCTTCCTTCCAGAACTGCTTCATTTTCTCCACAAATCCATTCTTTTCGTCCAGAAGTTTATCATAGTTCGGCACATCTAACGGACCGCTTGGACTGCTGGTCAAATATACAATCATTTCTATTCCTCCGTAATGGTAAATTCCACATCAAGGTAGTACTGCTTGTAATCACCGGTTGCACGGAAGTCCATCACCGGTTTGAGGATTCGGTAAGTTCCCTCATCCAGCACACCATGGAACACCTCCCAGTTCACTTCCCACTCAGACGGCTGATCTTTTACTGCAGTATATGCCTCTGCTGTAAATGCTGCATTCTCCACCAGATACGGCATATCCTGCCAGTCACCTTGCTCATAAATCTGGAGAACATAATCGGAACCATATAAAATTTCCATATCTGTTGTATTTAAAATACTCAGTTTCACAGAAGTTGGTGTTGCATCCAGAAGTGTCATCTCCACACCTTCCAATGTGTTCGCCTCCAGCAATGCATCGTCCACATCCTCAAAGTCACCGGCGCTGTCGATCACTGAAATACTGATCTGATCATCAAGCTGTAACGGCATCGACTCCATGACTCTGCCTTTATATTCCACATGAACTTTATCGCCCACCTGCACATCCAGAAGTTCATCATCAACGTTCAGTGACACGGTAACCCGTGTTCCGGAACTTCCGATCGGATAGCCCTCATCCACATGCACAACCGCCGATTTCTCATAGTCTTCTGCAATCGTACCGGTAAACTCATAGACCGTATTCATGGCCTTTTTCATTTCCATTTCATTCTTCAGGTTCTGCACCTGCTGACATCCGGTGATCATCGTTGCCGCAGCGACAACCAGCATCACAACTATCATTTTTTTCATAAAGTCACCCTCTTTCTGATTTCAGTATAACAAATCTTTCCAAAGATTCCTTTACGCAATACTTACAGTTTTCTGCCGATTTCTATAGTAAATTCTTAATCGTTATCATCTGACTCGAAACCAATTTCAGTAAAATCCAAAGGCAGACGTTTGATCGCCACATGTTTCACCACGATGCGTTTCAAGGATTTCATAAACGCTACCAGAAACTTAATTTTATCATACTGTCCCTGCACTTCCACCATAACGCTGCCATTGTCCAGATTCTCACAGAAACCGGTTAATCCAAGGCGTTTTGCCATTTCGCTGACCTCCAGACGGAAACCGACATTCTGTACACGTCCGGCAAAGATGAGACGATATCTTCTCACTTCAAACGACTGAAACTGAGGCAAGCGGGCAGTGCGCACCTGATCGATCACATACTGGTCTCTCTTTTCCAACAATTTTTTCTTTAAATCCATATTTACCACTCCTTATCTGGAAGATTTTTTCATCACTATTTATATTTTACCATTTTCTTACGATTTAGTAAAATACAGTTTGATGTTTTTCGAATATGTTATAATATCGGCAGACAACTTTAACCGGAGGTGATTTGACATCACGAAACATAAACCTCTCATTACTTCTATCATAATATTATTCATGACCTTAACTACACTTATTGGTTGTTCAGCGGATATCGGCAACATACGAGATGCGTTCACAGATATATTCGCCGATTCATCTGAGTGTTCTTCAATCAGCCCCCATACTTTGGATAATGCCCCCATGGATGCCGACTTCTCCGTTACCTTCCTTGATGTAGGACAGGCCGATGCAGCTGTCATCCAAAGCAACGGACACTATATGCTGATCGATGGCGGCAACAAAGATGATTCCAGTTTGATTTATCAGTACTTATTACTACATGATATTACTCACCTGGATCTTGTGATCGGCACCCACGCAGACGAAGACCATATCGGTGGCTTGGCCGGTGCCTTCCATTTTGCAGATGCTGACCTGACCCTTTGCTCTACAGATACCTACGACAGTGATGCCTTTCGTGATTTTAAAAAATATGCATTTCTTCGTGGTGGGGGAATTTCGATTCCATCTGTAGGCGATACACATTCCCTTGGAGATGCCGTAGTAGAAATCCTGGCAATCAATTCCGGTGACGAATCCAACGATTCTTCCATCGTTACCAAAATAACCTATGGCGAAACATCATTTTTATTCACCGGAGATGCTGAAGCTGCCACCGAGCAATTTCTTCTGGATTCCGGCACCGATTTGCATGCAGATGTATTAAAAGTCGGCCATCACGGCAGTGCAAACTCTTCCTCCGGACCTTTTCTTTCAGCTGTTCAACCATCGTATTCGGTTGTCTCTGTCGGTGAAAATATATACGGGCATCCAAATAACGATGTTCTGAATCGTTTGAGTATGGCTGACAGCACAGTCCTCCGCACAGATGTATATGGGGATATTTTTTTTACATCAGATGGAACGAGTGTTAGCTGCTATACGGAATTTTCGCCAAATTCAGAGGTCCGAGAAAGTATAAGCGCAACATTGGAAAGCAACGTGGAAAGTTCACATTATGAAACCACCTATATTTTAAATACCCGGTCCAAAAAATTTCATATACCAACCTGTGAAAGTGTTGAAAAAATGAGCGAAAATAATAAACTGGAATTTCAGGGTAGCCGCGAAGAAGTACTAGAATTGAAATATGAACCCTGTGGAGGATGCAGGCCGTAAAATTCACCAAGATAAGTAAAAGAACCTGACCAAACAAAAGTGCTTGACATATATCTTATTGTTATATATCATACAATTAACAATTAGGTTAATTGTTAATTGTATGATTAACAAGGAGGTGACATGATGGCATTGCAAGATACCCTGCGCGCTCTGGCTGACCCGATCCGCCGAGAAATACTAAACCTTCTAAAAAATGGAAGTTTATCGGCCGGCGAAATTGTTTCCCACTTTGATGTAACCGCAGCATCTATCTCACGTCATCTATCGGTATTAAAAGAAGCGGATCTGATTCGTGATCACAGAGAGGGAAAGTATATTTTTTATGAATTGAACACCTCCGTGTTGGAGGATATTATGCTATGGATTTCTGATTTGAAAGGAGAAAGCAATTATGATAAAGAACAATCGATCGACCATGATCCTGACATCGCTGGTGATTCTATTGCCAATTCT
>JAFSFU010000142.1 GCA_017435025.1 Lachnospiraceae bacterium
CAGCCACCATACGCTGCTGCACCTGCAGGAAGGTCTCGCCCCCCTCCACCTGGTACAGCTCAGGCTGGTGGTTAAAGTGACACATCATCACAGAATCGTCCCGGTTTAAGTGGGCCCAGGGCATTCCCTCCCAGCGGCCCATACAAATTTCACGCAGCTGAGTCATAGGCTGCAGCTGCAGACCCCGGGGCTTGAAAATGGCAGTGGCAGTGGCCATGGCCCGGTACAGGTCGCTGGAATTGTGATACAGCGCGGGTTCTTACAATGAATCACATTTGTAAGACGGTTCGGCAGACTTAAGCTGCGTTTTTCTACGATCTTGCTGTCGCGAACGATATTAACCGTAATATTGTGATCGATATAACCGAGGATATCCAGATCCAGATTCTCGATCGGTCCTTCGATTTTGATAATATCTTTGCGGCCCATTTTTGAACTGCGGGCATTTTTGATGATCGCCACCTGGCAGTCCAGTTTTCCGAGACCGAGGTATTTGTAGATTTCCATGCTCTTGCCGGCTTTGATGTGGTCAAGAACAACGCCCTCATAAAGTCCAGTGATATTTAACATGATTATTCAGCCTCCAATCCTAATAAAGTCATGATCAGGGCCATACGTACATATACGCCGTACTGAACCTGTCTAAAGTAAGCGGCTCTTGGATCATCGTCCACCTCAGTAGAGATCTCATTTACACGCGGAAGCGGATGAAGGACGAACATATCCTCTTTGGCCAGTTTCATTTTTTCTTTATCAAGAATGTAGTAGTCTTTCATACGGAGATATTCTTCTTCGTTGAAGAAACGCTCTCTCTGGATTCTTGTCATATAAAGGATATCGAGATCAGCCATTGCATCTTCCAGATTTGTGAGCTCGCGGTATTCGATGCCATGGGCATCCAGAACGTCTTCGCGGATATAATCCGGTACGCGCAGCTCCGGCGGGGAGATCAGGACGAATTTGATACCCGGATAGCGAACCAGTGCATGGATCAGGGAGTGAACGGTACGTCCGAATTTTAAGTCACCACAGAGACCGACTGTCATATTGTCAAGATGACCTTTTAAGGAATAGATTGTGAGAAGGTCTGTGAGTGTCTGAGTCGGGTGCTGATGGCCGCCGTCACCGGCGTTGATGATCGGAACACCTGCGCTGTTTGCTGCAACGAAAGCGGAACCTTCCTTTGGATGACGGATCGCGATAATATCGGAATAACAGGAAATTGTACGGATCGTATCGGCAACGCTTTCACCTTTTGCTGCAGAACTGGAGTTAGCGGAGGAGAATCCGAGAATGGATCCACCGAGGCTCAGCATAGCGGATTCAAAGCTTAAACGTGTTCTTGTGCTCGGTTCAAAGAAAAGAGTAGCCAGTTTCTTTCCATCGCATACGTGTGCGTATTTGGAGCGATTTTTTTCGATGTCGCAGGCAAGATCCAGTAACTGCTGGGTCTCTTCTACAGTAAAGTCCAACGGACTGATTAAATGTCTCATGGGTAGTTCTCCTTTCGATGTTTCCTTTGGGATTTTCTACATCGCAATAATTATAACGGATATATAGAGGAAATTCTACAACTTTTTAAAAAATTGTGGTATGATAGAGGCAGATTTTGGCGATGGGACAGTTTTGTCTTTTTATAGATGATATGGGAGGTACCGATGAGAAAAACGATGGAGCAGATCGTGCTGGAAGGCCAGGCTGCAAAGTGTGAGTCACTGGAAGAGCTGTATCTGTTATGGCAGATGATGCAGCAGATGGAAGAAGAACCGTATGGTGTTACCTGCTACGGCGACGTCGACCAGAGAACGTTCCATATCGACGGTGTGGTTTCCTATGATGATTACAATGGAACCATGTATATTCTGAAGGAAACCAATATGCGCAAGTATGTGCAGAAAGGACAGACCATGCCGGTAATCTCGGATATCCGTCAACAATTGGCTGCTGCCAAAAGCCCGACCGGTGAGGTAGAGTATATGGATTATCTGGCCGGTATGCAGAAGATCCTCAATGAAGAATCTGCAGAGAAGAATGGTCGTATGTCCATGCAGAAATTATTGAAGCAGAGTGCCGTTGTTTATATCAACAAACGCGGCGGCAAAGGTGCAGCCGATGATATCAGCATGCAGTACGGAAGATATTATATTGAGTTTTTAAAGAGGCAGATCCGCCTGTTAAAACCTAAGACGATCGTATGCTGCAGCGACGATATTTTCCGTCTTGTTGTGATGGAAGTATTCCAGAATAAACGCCAGAAAAAGAACCAGGAAATCTATATGAAATGGAAAAACGTGGTGCTCGGCGATGTTTTTTTGGCCGATCATCATTTCAAGCCGACGTTGGATGAAGAGAAGGCGGCTGTTCGGGTGATACGTATGTGGAATCCTGCATATCGTGTCAACAACGGACAGTACGTGTCGTTAGAAGAATATCTGAAAGAGTTTGCGAGACGTGCAAAAAAGGAAGAAAAATCTGAAAAGAATTTGTAAGGAATCTTAAATAAATATCTATATCTTCCATTTGTGCGATTATATATAATAGAGTCACGAAGAGCAGAGAGGAAGAAGATTGATTGGGAGAGACAAGAACACAAGAGACCGTAATACGGGTCCGTGATTTATATAAAATATACCGAATGGGTGAAACGAAAGTTCACGCCCTTGACGGCGTTGATTTTGATATCCATCGTGGGGAATTCTGTGCGATCACAGGTCCTTCCGGTTCGGGAAAATCTACGTTATTAAATATGCTGGCAGGTCTGGAACATCCATCAAAGGGTGAAATCGTGATTGCCGGAAAACACATTGAGAAATTGAATGAAAAACAGTTGGTGACGTTCCGCAGAGAAAAGGTTGGATTTATTTTTCAGTCCTACAATCTGATCGGTACGATGGATGCATTGGAAAATGTGGCATTGCCCCTTTCCTTTCGCGGAGTGCCGAAGGATATCCGTCTGAAAAAGGCAAAAAAATATCTGCAGCTGGTGGGTCTGGAAAAGTTTATGAAGCACATGCCGAACCAGATGTCCGGCGGACAGCAGCAGCGTGTCGGTATCGCACGTGCGCTTGCGATGGATCCGGAGATTATTTTTGCAGATGAACCGACCGGAAATCTGGATTCCAAGACGACAATGGAAGTTTTAAAGCTGATGCAGCAGATTGTAAGGGAGCGGAACCAGACTTTGATCATGGTAACTCATGACAATAATCTTGCGACTTATGCGGACCGTATTTTTAAGATTATCGACGGTAAGATCGTACATATCGAGGAGAACCATGAAGAAATAGATCTGACAGCACTGGAGAGGAATTAGACGTATGAAAAAAATGATAAAGAAGTTTATGCTGTATTTTTTGACAGCAGTTATGATCATGGGGGCAGTGCCATTTACGACATTTGCTGACGTTGATGAAGATGAGGATGAGAGTATTCCACCGGTATATCACAAAGATGATGATAATGACGCGCTTCGTCTTGTGATTGGTAAAACAGAAGAAGTGACGATTGGAAAAACTTCGACGATTTCAGTGACGATTAAGAATACTTCTGAAGATGACTGGAAGAAAACCTATGTGCGCATCGCACCGGAGTCGTATTATCTGGATTACTATGAAGAAATTATCGAAGACGAAGAATTGGATGAGGATGACAGCGATATCATCCGTTCTGTAAAGACGACCTACCCATTTGAAATTACGGACTCTTTAAACGAGTACCACAATATCGGTCCGATCAAAGCCGGTGGCAAAAAGACTGCAAATCTGAGAGTCAGTATGAAAAAAAATCTTGAGCAGGGATATTATCCAGTTCTGATCAATGTGACAGTCGAGGAAGAGGATGAGAGCCAGAGAGATTTTGAAAAGACGATGATTCTTTGGGCTGAAACAAAAAGCAGTTCTTCTACGGATGATAAAGATGAGGAGAATAATCCGGAACCGGTAGCCTTTTCCCTTGGTGAAAATCAGCCGACCCCGCATGGTGTCTATAACGATGTGATGAATTTCCATATCAATATGCGAAACACCGGTTATAAGACGGCTTATGATGTGCGCGTGGAGATGGAGTTGTCGGAAGATGTAACAAAGTTCCCGTTTGAGATCAATGATGGGAATTATGATCGCTGGATGGGAGATGTTGCAGCCGGCCAGACCGTGGAAGTGCCGTACAGTATGGCAATTCGCAAGGATGCAGAATCCGGTTATTATCCGATCAAATATACGATCAAGTACAGAGCAGAAGAAAACGGAGGATTCGAAACACCGATCGAAGATATCATGTATGTGCGTATCGTTGGATTGGACGAAGAGGATGATGATCTTTCTGCTGATGCCGGCGATAATGAAAGAACCAAGGCGCGTATCATCGTAGAAAGTTTTCAGACAGAACCGGAAACTGTAATGGCCGGTCAGGAATTCACCTTAAAACTGAGAATGAAAAATGCTTCCAGCCAGATTGCTGCAAGCAACATTCTCTTTACGCTGGATCCGGAGACTGTAAGTGACAGCCCGGTATTTACAACAGTCAATGGCTCCAACTCTGTGGTGGTGAACAGTCTTGCACCTGGTGCATCGGAAGAACTGGTGATGAAATTTACATCCAGTCCAAGCGCGGAGCAGCGTTCGTATACGGTAACGATCACGGAGCAGTATGACAGCCCGGAATATAAGAATGCCAAAGAAACTGTCAAGATCGCAGTACCGATCAAGCAGCAGGCGAGATTAAATACCGGAAATATCGAAGTGATGCCGAATGGAATTGATGTGGGCAATGAATCCAACATCATGTTTGATATCAACAACACCGGCAAAGTGACTCTTTACAATGTTACGGCAATTTTCGAGGCAGATTCCATCCAGCGCAGTGAGAATTATGTTGGAAATATCAAGCCGGGTGAAAGCGGCAATGTGGATGCGATGATCCTTGGTATGGCTCCGACGATGGATGACGGCATGATCAATCTGACGATTACATACGAAGATGAAAATGGTGTGGTGACTCCGGTAGAAAAGGAACTCCAGCTGTTTGTCTCCGAACCGGTTCCGATGGAAGATATGTTCATGGATATGGGAATGGAAGATATGATGATGGAAGAGCCGGAACCGACCATGATGGATAAAGTAAAACAATACGCACTTCCTCTGGGAACGGCAGCGGTGATCGTTCTCGGCGGTATCGTCTTTGTGATCAGACGAAGAAAGAAGAAAGCGGGAATGGAAGATGAAATTCTTTGATCTGCTCTCGATGAGCGTAAATAACTTAATGCGCAGAAAAATGAGGACCGCACTGACGGTCCTCGGCGTTATTATAGGAACAGCTTCGATCGTCGTAATGGTCTCACTGGGCATCGGACTGAAGGAAATGACGATCGAGCAATACACGTCCTACGGCAGTCTGACCCGCATTGAGGTTAACCGAAACTGGAGCAATTCCGATGAAGGCGATGATGGATATCTGAAAGATGAGACTGTGGAATTGTTAAAACGGATTCCACACGTAAAGTCCGTCTCGCCGGTTCTCAGCACCTATGTTCAAATGCGACAGGGCGCTTACAGCAGTTCCACCAGACTGATGGGAGTCAGTCAGGAAACTTTAAAGGAGATTGAGCTTGGTCAGGGAACACTTCCAAATCCCAATGCCAGCACGATGGAACTGGTTGTCGGCAATATGGTGGAACGTGACTTCTATAACACGAAGACCGGAAAGGGATATTGGGATACGGGAGAAGAACCGAACGTGGATCTTTATGGACAGGATTTCTTTATGACCTTTCAGGGAACCGGAGCCGAGTACGGAAAAGAGAAGAAGTATATTTTCCCGGTCAGCGGCAAAGTGGCCGGAGGTCCGGAAGACTACAGTGAATACAGCTATGGTTTGTTTACGGATATCGATCTGTTGAAAGAACAGTTAAAGCGAATCTATAAAAAGAATGTGATTCCGGGACAGCCAAGCAATAAGAAGGGAAAACCATACAACTATTTCTGCTATGATACGGTCTATGTGTACGTGGACGATATGGAACATGTGCTGGATGTCCAGACAGAGATCACAGATATGGGATATCAGGCGTACAGCAGTATGCAGTGGCTGGAACAGGCGCAGGAGCAGACTGATATGATCCAGGCAGTTCTCGGCGGAATCGGTGCGGTGTCACTGTTTGTCGCAGCGATCGGCATTGCAAATACGATGATGATGTCCATCTATGAGAGAACAAAAGAGATCGGTGTATTAAAGGTTCTCGGAAGCGCGATGGCAGATATTCGCAGTATGTTCCTGATCGAGGCCGGTTTTATTGGATTTATGGGTGTTATTGCTTGATTGGGACTCAGTTACGGCATGTCCTGGCTGGTGAATCA
>JAFSFU010000143.1 GCA_017435025.1 Lachnospiraceae bacterium
ATCTGCTTTACGCTGTTCATCAGTTCCCGGTACTCGATGGCCTGCTCAAACTCCATCTCCTCCGATGCCTTCAGCATCTTATCCTCCAGCATCGCCAGCACCGGCTTATAATTGCCATTCAGAAACTCCACAGCCTGCGCCACATGTTTTCCATAGTCCTCTTTGGAAATGTAGCCCTGACACGGTGCCAGACACTGTTTGATATGATAATTGAGGCATGGACGGTCTTTTCCGATGTCCTTCGGGAGATTTCGGCTGCAGGTCCGGATCTTCCACAATTTATGGATCAGCTCAATCGTATCGTTGACAGCCCCTGCGCTGGTGTAAGGTCCGAAATAACGAGCCTTATCCTTCTTCATGGTTCTGGAGAACAAAACTCTGGGAAATTCCTCATCCACTGTCACTTTGATGTACGGATAGGTCTTATCATCCTTCAGCATCGTATTGTATTTTGGTCGATGTTCCTTGATCAGATTGCATTCCAAAACCAATGCCTCCAGCTCAGAGTCCGTAATGATGTACTCGAATCTTACAATTCGCGCAACCATCTGCTCGATCTTAGCTGTTTTATTTCGGCTGCTCTGAAAATACTGACGCACGCGGTTTTTCAGACTGATCGCCTTGCCGACATAAATGATTTCGTCATATTTGTCGTGCATGATATAAACTCCCGGCGAAGCTGGGAGTTTTTTCAGTTCTTCTTCAATATTAAATTGTATTTCACCATGTGGGATCTCATGTTCTGTCAACGTAATCTCACTCCATCAAATTTCTTTAACATTAAAATATGGCGACGGATCTCCGCGATCTGCTCCGCCACGGTGTCTCCCATCGGGTGGATATCCAGAACCATGCAGATATCCTCCACTTCCTTGCGGGTTGCATGGCTCGCCATTTTAGCTGCAGATTCTAACATCTTATCGTAATTTTTCACATCCATAGCTTCAAAAAAATCCAGCAGATGCGGATTCAGAGGACGCTCTTCAACTTCCACCGGATTCTCTACAGAAACCGCCTGTTCAGGAACTACTTTCTCAAAACGGTACTTCTGTGTCGCATCCGGATATTTTTCATTGTCCACTTCTTCCATAAACATGGACAACGGGCGCACCCACACTTTGTACTCCCCATAGAGAGCCTGATAAACCACCATCGGCTCCTGTGTCTCGGAATGATAGGCGATGGTCACGACCTGATACATCTTATTTTTAAAGTGCCGGTAGAATTCTCCCGGCACTGGTGTCAATCTCTGATTCACTTATTAACCTCCCTGTCATCGGAACTTACGGCTGCGATACATCCTCCGTCACCGGCTCAGCCGGTCTTAAATGATAACGGTTTGCCGCACTCCAAAGCATCCACTCGTCGTATCCGGCATCTTCCACTGCACGGATCTGTTCCTGGATCTGCTCATATCCATACTGGATATACTTGCCTTCCCCCAGATAAGATGCCGTGAAATCCTGAAGCCACGGTCTCACGATCGCCTGACTGCTCACATGGCCATCTGCCTCGGCGGCCTGATCCATAACCTCTTTTGATTTGGTAAGAGCCGCAAGGATTGTCTCATACGGTTTTGTATCCGGATATTCAATTCCGAAATTGCCCGGACCGTAGTGGGACGGATAGATCATCGGACAGATATAATCCAGATGCTTCGCCATCTCTGTGTAACTCTGACCAACTGCATCGGCATCGATCTGGCTGTCAATGATCGTACCGAACACATCTGCAGAAACGAAGAGCCCCTGAGATGCCAGTTTCTCATATGCATACGTCACAAACTCCGTGATCACATCAGTTTTCGATCGGCCCTTTGTCACTTCCTCATCAAAAACAACGTCTTTCATCGTTCCTTCTGTGGAGAAACGGATATAGTCAAACTGCACCTCATCAAATCCCATTTCTTTCGCTGCAGTTCCCACTTCTACCAGATAATCCCATACTTCCTGGTGATATGGATCCACCCACGCCATTCCCTGACGGTCACGGTACAAACTGCCGTCTGCCAGATGAAGACTCCACTCCGGCTTTTTTTCCGCCAGATACGGATCACGGAACGCCACTACGCGGGCGATCACATAAAGATTCCGCTCTTTCAGAGATTCGATCATCGCCTTCATATCTTTTACATACGGGCGGCACGCCTCGATCTCGTTTACTACCGGTGTGTCCATATTGCAGGTAATACGGCCTTCATCGTCCTTTAGATCGATCACTACCGTATTGATCTCGGTTCCATTCAGACTATCCAGAATATTCCCAAACGGCTCCGGACTTCCCGCCATCGGACCGGAAATATAAATTCCCTTTACCTTCTCCGGCAGACGTCCCGGCAGTGCCGGATTGTCCCGGTCTACGATACGAAGGGATATGGTCTTATCATCGTCCGGACCGGCATTTTCAATCACCTTGATTCCGCTGGTCTCTTCTATTTCCTTTACTTCTTCGGTCGTTTCCTCGATCATAGGTTCCGTTGTTTCGTCCGGCTCCGGACGGCTGCATCCGGACAAAACCAGCAGGCACACGAGGAACACCGCTGTTAACCATCTTTTCATATTTGTTTCAATCCTCTTCTGTAATAGTTTTTCACTCTAACACTAATCTTATCATAAGTATCATGGTTTGGGAAAGAAAAAGTTGCATCAATAACCGTTAAATTCCATTACTCGTCAGCGTATTAAATCCATAAATGCCTTTGCCGCATAAGATAGCGGTGCATTTCTCAGATAGGCACAGCCGATGCTTCTTTTGGGAAGCGGCGGATCAAGATGAATTTTCTGGATGATGCCTTTTTGCAATTCGTCCTGGGAAAACTGTTCGATCACACACGAAATTCCGAGGTGAATGGAAGCAAAGCGGATCAGCAGATCATGTACCGCTACTTCGATCTGCGGATTTAAGGATATGTTTTTTTCATTGAAATTTTTTTCAAGAAAACGACGCGAGGACGAGTTTTTTTCAAGAAGGATCAGAGGCAGAGCACTCACTTCTGCCCACGTATACGACGTTTTCTTTTCGAACTCGGGGCCGCAGACAAATACATCCTCTATTTCAAAACATGGTTCTATAACAAGTTCTTCATCCGTCAACGGCATGTTTACGAACGCAAGGTCAGCTTTTCCCCCTTTTACAAGGGAAAGCATCTGGGATGAATAGGAATTAGCCATTTCGATTCGTATGTCAGGATAGGAAGCATGAAATTCTTCCAGGTATTTCAGAAGAAAATGCGTTGTGATCGTATCTCCTGCAGCGATTTTAAGCTCGCCGGATTCAAGATGACGAAGTCGATCCAGCTGGC
>JAFSFU010000144.1 GCA_017435025.1 Lachnospiraceae bacterium
GAAACAGAAGAAGAAAACCTGTATTTTTGAATACATCTATTTTGCAAGACCAGATTCTGTGATAGATGGTGTGTCCGTCCACGAATCACGAATGAGAGCAGGCGAGCTGCTGGCAGAAAGTTATCCGGTGGATGCAGATATTGTGATCGGAGTTCCGGACAGTGGATTGGACGCAGCACTTGGGTATGCAAATAAATCAGGAATTCCTTATGGCATTGGTCTGATTAAAAATAAATATATTGGAAGAACTTTTATTTCTCCGGGGCAGGATGAACGTTTGGATAAAGTCAGAATTAAGCTTTCCCCTGTAAAGAATGTGATCAATGGAAAACGAGTTGTACTCATTGACGATTCCATTGTAAGGGGTACAACTAGTAAGCGTATCGTGAAGCTTTTGAAAGATGCGGGAGCGAAAGAAATCCATATGAGAATATCAGCTCCCCCATTTTTACATCCCTGCTATTATGGAACGGACATTGATTCTGAGGAGAATCTGATTGCCTGTCATCATAGCATAGAAGAGATAGCAGATATCATAGGAGTGGATTCTCTGGGATATCTGGAAGTGGACAAGCTAAGTAAACTAACCGGCAGTGAAGAGTACTGTGCTGCCTGTTTTCATGGAGAATATCCGACAAAAATTCCAAAAGATCTCCGAAAAGACCGGTTTGAGAGGAAATTATCCGAGCGGGTTTAGATAACGAGGTGACATATATTATGAAAAAATTTGACAGAAAACTGATCCTCATTGATGGCAGCGAGTATTACGGATATGGTTTTGGTTCGGGTGATGAGAAAATCACGGAAATCGTATTCAATACTTCTCCGGTGGGGTATCAGGAAATCATTTCTGATCCATCTTATACTTATCAGACGGTAGTGATGGCATATCCGCTGATCGGGAATTATGGGATTGCAGAAGACGACTTTGAAACAGAAACTCCTACGATCGGTGGATTGGTTGTCAGGGATTATAATGATCAGCCATCCAACTTTCGCAGTCAATATACTTTATCAGAAATTATGAAGAAATATCAGATTCCCGGAATTTATGGAATTGATACAAGAAAACTGGTACGTTCCATTCGTGATCTGGGAAGCCGGAAAGTATTGATTACAGATGCCGGGACTCCTTTAGAGGAGGGAATTCAGAAACTGAAGGACTATGAGATTCCGAAGGATGCGGCATCTTTGGTAAGTCGAAAAACGGTGGAGCAATTTTTTATAAAAAATGGTGCATATCATGTGGCGGCCATCGATTGCGGGATGAAGCAAAATATTGTGAGAAGTTTAAACAGACGAGGCTGTAATGTGACAATATTCCCATGGGATGCTTCCATGGAAGAAATAGAAAAAATAAAACCAGATGGAATCTTTTTGTCTAATGGACCGGGAGACCCGGTGGATGTGCAGCCGGTGATTGAACTGGTAAAGGAATTGAGGGGAAAATACCCAATCTTTGGCATCTGCCTTGGTCATCAGATTATTTCCCTTGCATATGGGGCAAAAACCTATAAGTTAAAATTTGGTCACAGGGGCGGAAATC
>JAFSFU010000145.1 GCA_017435025.1 Lachnospiraceae bacterium
CCTGCTCTGTTGTAAGAACAGTACCTGCACCTACTAACATCTCCGGGAACTGCTCAGCCATGATACGGATGCACTCTTCAGCTGCCTCTGTACGGAATGTAACCTCTGCGCACGGAAGGCCACCGTCGATCAGAGCTTTTGCAAGCGGAGCTGCGTCTTTTGCATCATCCAATACCACTACCGGAACAATACCGATTTCCTGGATTTTCTTTAATACTTCATGCATGGTTTTGTATCCTCTCTTTCTTCATTTCATTTAACATGTTAGTTCTCTGTTTCTTATTATACTAGCAATTGTCGTGAGAATCAAGAATCTTAACGAGGAAATAACAGTAACTTTTATAAAACTTTTCAATCGATCGATACAAAATAAAAACCCCATATCCGGAACATGCCGGACATGGGGTTTGCATACATCAGTATTTATATTATTTGCCTGCTGCTGCCTTTGCTTCTTTGATCTTCTGTGTAAGAGCCGGAACGATCTTGTTGAGGTCGCCTACTACACCGTAGTCAGCAACATCGAAGATCGGAGCTGTCTCATCTTTGTTGATCGCGATGATGATGTCGGACTCTTCCATACCAGCTACGTGCTGGATTGCACCGGAGATACCGATTGCAAAGTATACGTGCGGACGAACAGTCTTACCTGTCTGACCAACCTGAAGATCCTTCGGCTTCCAGCCAGCATCAACAACTGCACGAGAGCAGCTTACTGTGCCGCCGATTGCCTCAGCGAGCTCTTCAAGGATCTTGAAGTTTTCAGCACTGCCTACGCCACGGCCGCCGGATACAAGGATCTTTGCATCCATGATGTCTGCAACGTCGGAAACTGCCTTAACAACTTCCATGATCTCAACGTACTTGTTGTTCGGCTCAAATCCCGGATTGAACTCGATGATCTCTGCTTTTCTGCCAGCCTCTCTCGGAGCCTTCTGCATAACACCCGGACGAACAGTTGCCATCTGCGGACGGAATTCCGGACAAGCAATTGTTGCGATTGTGTTACCGCCGAAAGCCGGACGAGTCATAAGAAGCTGGTTGTGCTTCTGCTCTTTACCCGGCATTGGTGTAAGCGGGAAATCACCGATGTCAAGCTGTGTACAGTCAGCTGTAAGACCTGTGTGGATACGTGCACATACACGCGGACCAAGGTCACGGCCGATTGCTGTAGCGCCAATTAAGAATACATCCGGTTTGAACTCGTTGATCACAGATGCAAGAGCATGTGTGTACGGCTCTGTTCTGTACTCTTTTAATTCCGGATCGTCAACAACGATAACCTTATCTGCACCGTACTCACCAAGTACCTCTGTAAGGCCCATAACGTCATGACCAATTAAAACTGCTGTAACAGTTGTATCTAAATCTTTTGCTAAGTCTTTACCTTTGCCGATTAATTCTAATGCAATGCTGCTTACTTCGTTATCAACCTGCTGCGCAAAGACATATACACCCTTATATTCTGCTAAGCTCATTACTATTCACCACTTTCTTCAAATTAAAGTACATGTTTCTCTGTGAGTTTGCCAACGATGTAGTCAACGGACTCTGTAACGTCAAGAACTACCTTCTCGCCTGCGCCTTTTCTTACCTTGTCAGATGCCTTTGCGATCTGAGTCGGGGATCCCTTAAGACCAAGGTTGGAATCAAGAACATCCTTCAGGTCATTTCTGCCCCAAACTGTGATGTCTTTCTTGTATGCATCAAAGATTCCGCCCGGAGTCATGTAACGCGGCTCGTTTAACTCGGAAAGTGCTGTAACTAAGCACGGCATTTTTGCCTTGAGAACATGATATCTGTCATCATACTGTCTCTGAACAACAACGCTGTCGCCTTCGATCTTAATATCCTGTGCGTAGCTGATTACCGGAATATCAAGATGCTCGGAGATCTGCGGACCTACCTGAGCGGTATCACCATCGATCGCCTGACGGCCAGTGATGATGAGATCATACTCAAGGTTTCTGATAGCGCCTGCAAGAGTCTGGGATGTTGCCCATGTATCTGCGCCGCCTAATACTCTGTCTGTAACAAGGATACCGTTGTCAGCACCCATTGCCATAGCCTCACGAAGAACTTCTTCAGCCTTCGGAAGACCCATAGTAACTACTGTAACTTCTGCGCCATACTGATCTTTTAAGCGAAGAGCTGCTTCCAGACCTGCCTTATCGTCCGGGTTCATGATTGTAAGCATTGCTCCTCTGTCAAGTGTTCCATCCGGTTTGAACTTAACGCCGCCCTTTGTATCCGGAACCTGTTTTACACAAACAACTACTTTCACTGTATTGTCACTCCTTATATTCGTTTTCTTTGTCAAAATCCGGCTGCTCTGAATTTCTGAAAAATTACTTTAACAGATCTGCAGAGATAACCATTCTCTGAACTTCACTTGTACCCTCGTAGATTTCAGTAATCTTTGCATCACGCATCATACGCTCTACGTCGTACTCTCTGATATAACCATAACCACCATGGAGCTGAACAGCCTTTGTTGTTACTTCCATAGCAACTTCTGCTGCGTACAGTTTTGCCATAGCTGCTTCCGGACCATAGGACTTCTGAGTAGCCTTAGCCATAGCCGCACGGTAAACCATCATCTGAGCAGCTTTGCACTTTGTTGCCATATCAGCGAGCTGGAACTGTGTGTTCTGGAACTGGCCGATAGCGCGTCCAAACTGTTTTCTTTCTTTTACGTACTCGATTGTTCTCTCAAGAGCACCCTCTGCAATACCAAGAGCCTGAGCAGCGATACCGATACGGCCGCCGTCAAGAGTATGCATAGCGATCTTGAAGCCTTCGCCCTTCTTACCTAAGAGGTTTTCCTTCGGGATACGGCAGTCTGTGAAGATAAGCTCATATGTAGCGGAACCGCGGATACCCATCTTCTTCTCTTTTGTACCGAATGTGAAGCCCGGTGTGCCTTTTTCAACGATAAATGCGGAAATTTCTTTCTGAAGTTTGCCGCGTTTCTCAACAGTGCCTGTTACAGCGATGATAACATAAACGTCTGCTTCTTTACCGTTTGTGATAAAGATCTTTGTTCCGTTCAGTACCCACTCGTCGCCGTCAAGAACAGCCTTTGTCTGCTGACCCTGAGCGTCTGTACCAGCACCCGGCTCTGTTAAACCGAAAGCACCTAACTTCTCGCCCTTTGCAAGCGGAACAAGATATTTCTGCTTCTGCTCTTCTGTACCATATGTCTGAATCGGATCACAGCAAAGAGAAGTATGTGCGGATACGATAACACCTGTAGTACCGCATACTTTAGAGAGCTCTTCTACGCACATAGCGTATGCTAACGGATCACAGCCCTGTCCGCCGTACTCCTTCGGAACCGGGATACCAAGGAAACCGAGTTTGCCCATCTTTTCTACGGTCTCTCTTGGAAACTGCTCTGTCTCGTCAACCTCCTGAGCGAGAGGTTTCACTTCCTTCTCGGCGAATTCACGGAATAATGTTCTCGCCATCTCATGCTCTTTACTTAATGTAAAATTCATGTGTTAGTTCCTCCTTAAGAATTGGTTCATATATGACATTGGAAAATGTGGATGCGGCATTTTCTTCATGTACTAAGTGATTAATATTTGGGGTAATACATCCTTTATATAATACCGCCCGACAGGAGCAGCACATTCTTTGCGCCTGATGCACTGCTCACCGCCTAGCGTGTATGTACCTTATTTTGAGTAGTCATAGAATCCTTTGCCTGTCTTACGGCCAAGGAGTCCGCCGCGCACCATCTTCTTGAGAAGCGGATGCGGACGATATTTTGTGTCGCCTGTTTCGTCCATGAGAACGTTCATGATCGCAAGAACAACATCAAGACCAATCAGGTCACCTAACGCCAGCGGTCCCATCGGATGGTTTGCGCCAAGCTTCATTGCTGTATCGATACCCTCAACAGAAGCAACACCTTCTGCGTAAATACCGATCGCCTCATTGATCATCGGGATCAGGATACGGTTTACTACGAAACCTGCTGCTTCCTCTACCTGAACCGGTGTCTTGCCGATCTCCTCAGAGATCTTCTTAACCGCTTCTACATGCTCCGGTTTTGTATTGAGACCTGCGATCACTTCCACAAGTTTCATAACCGGTGCCGGGTTGAAGAAATGCATACCGATCACGTTTCTTTCTACTGCAGAGCCGATTTCTGTGATGGAAAGGGAAGAGGTGTTGGTAGCGAAGATACAATCCGGTTTACAGATTGCGTCAAGTTCCTTGAAAGTCTGCTTTTTGATCTCCATGTTCTCGATTGCAGCTTCTACAATGAGATCACAGTCACCGCAGATTTCTTTTGTACCTGTTGTTATCTTAGCCAGGATCTTATCAGCGTCTTCCTGTGTCATTTTGCCCTTGGCAACCATTTTTTCAAATGTTTTGGCAATTTTATTCTTACCGTTAGCAGCGAATGTCTCGTTAATATCGCAGAGCATTACCTCGTAACCCTCTGTCTGTGCGAACGCCTGTGCAATACCGGAACCCATGGTTCCTGCACCGATAATACCAACTTTCATTTTCATTTCCTCCTGAAAATATAAACAATCTATGGTCCGGCTCCGTGTGCACGGAGTCAGGGGTTATCATTAACGGTTCTTGAATTCTGTAACTTTTCTCTTTTCAAGGAAAGCAGCCATACCTTCTACCTGGTCCTCTGTCTCGAAGCAGTCAGCAAAACACTTCTGCTCGATCATAATCGCATGGTCCATATCAGCGAGAACGCTGTTTGTGATCGCACGCTTGATATTTCTTACAGCGATCGGCGCATTAGACGCAATCCTTGTTGCCAGCTTCATAACGGTCGGCATCAGTTCTTCCTGCTTACAGATGCCGTTTACAAGACCGATCTGCAGAGCCTGGTCCGCTTTCAAGTTTCTTCCGGAGTATAAAAGTTCCTTTGCAATACCCATGCCTACCAGTCTGACAAGACGCTGGGTTCCGCCGAAGCCCGGTGTAATACCAAGACCTACTTCCGGCTGACCGAAAACAGCGTTTTCAGAACAGTAACGGATATCACAGCTCATTGCCAGCTCATTACCGCCGCCAAGTGCGTAACCGTTTACTGCTGCAATCGTCGGCATCGGGAGCATCTCGATCTTACGGAAGATATCGTTACCGAACTTACCAAATCTACGGCCCTCGATCTTAGACATGTTGCTCATTGCACCGATATCCGCACCGGCAACGAATGCCTTTTCGCCTGCACCTGTAATAATTACAACCCAGGTTTCCTTTAAGTCGATCATATCGATCGTTTCATCCAGCTCGATCAGCACCTGTGTATTCAGGGCATTTAAAGCTTCCGGACGACTGATCGTAATCACACCAATGTGATTTTCCATTTTATACTTAACAAAATCCATAACGGTCGCCTCCTGTCCATATTCTGTTGTTTATGCTTTGAATGTAGGAAAGATTAATCTCTCTTAACGATTGTTGCGCAGCCCATACCACCGCCGATGCAAAGTGTAGCAAGACCTGTTTTTGCATCTGCTTTCTGCATCTCGTGGAGCAGTGTTACAAGGATACGGCATCCGGATGCACCAACCGGATGTCCTAACGCGATCGCGCCACCATTCGGATTTAATTTTGCAAGATCAAAGCCAAGATCTTTTCCTACTGCTACAGACTGAGCTGCGAATGCCTCGTTTGCCTCGATAATATCGAAATCACCGATCTCCATTCCTGCTTTTGCCATTACTTTCTTTGTAGCAGCTACCGGGCCGATACCCATGATCTTCGGCTCAACACCTGCAAGAGCGCCGGCTACCCATGTTGCCATCGGAGTTACGCCGAGCTCTTTTGCTTTCTCCTCGCTCATTACAACGATCGCTGCTGCGCCATCGTTGATGCTGGAAGAGTTAGCAGCTGTAACGATACCGTCTTTCTTGAATGCCGGACGAAGTTTTGCAAGACCTTCGATAGTTGTTCCTGCTCTCGGACCTTCGTCTGTATCCACAACGATCTCAGCTTTCTTTGTCTTAACTGTTACCGGAACGATCTCATCTTTGAACGCACCGGCTTTGATCGCAGCTTCTGCCTTGTTCTGGCTCTCTACTGCAAATTTATCTAATTCTTCTCTTGTAAGGCCCCACTGCTCACAGATATTCTCAGCAGTGATACCCATATGACAATTGTTGAATGCATCCCATAATGCATCGTTTACCATTGTGTCAACCAGTTCTGCATTGCCCATGCGGTAACCGTAACGGCCCTTCATCATTGCATACGGAGCCATAGACATATTTTCCATACCGC
The DNA here is from genome assembly GCA_017435025.1 of Lachnospiraceae bacterium. Next base: position 6,262 of record JAFSFU010000145.1, read on the forward strand.
CGGCTACAACGATATCTGCATCACCTGCTTCAATCATCTGTGCCGCCATATTCACACACTGAAGACCGGAGCCGCATACTACGTTGATAGTAACTGCCGGTACCTCGATCGGAAGTCCAGCTTTGATGGACGCCTGACGAGCTACGTTCTGGCCCTGTCCAGCCTGAATAACACAGCCCATATAAACCTGATCAACCATTTCAGGAGCTACACCTGCTCTGTTTAACGCTTCTTTGATAACGATCGCACCAAGTTCCGGAGCCGGAATAGTGCTCAATGCGCCACCCATTGTGCCGATTGCCGTACGGCACGCGCCTGCAAGAACGATTTTCTTAGCCATTGTTTCTTCCTCCTAATGTTTCCCGGATCTTACTCCTTTTCCTCAATTTTTTTCATTTTCATATGCACATATCCTGTCCATATCTTTGAACGCAAGGAAATCACCGGTACCTCATCGGTACCAGCGAACACAGTAAGTCCATAATATATGATAGTATTATAATGATAACACTCTTGTTATTTGTTGTCAAATAATTAACATCTTTTTTTCTAAGAATTTACAAGCCTTTTTCTTATTTTTTGTAAGGGCACTCCCCACAGTACAAAAGACTTGACATCTGATGTGTCTCAAGGTAATATATAATTGTTGGTTAGTTAAATAACAAACAAAATATTGTTCTTCCTTTTAATGTTTTTATAGCATGGGCTCTCCGTTTTGGATGCGTTGATTGACATCTGGGGCGGGGAGTTTTTTCTGTCTTCTAAGTGTTGGTCTCTATAGAGATTTTTTCGCCGTCTGGATACTTTCCAAACCTGTTTTTATCGGTATATCTGTCAGAAAGTATCCATGCATAAAAACATGGCTCCCTGATACCATAAAAGGGCACTTCCGGGTATCCGGGAGCGCCCTTTTTCTCATAAGATACTTTAGTCCCATTTAAAATACTATTTTTCAAGTTGCAGAGTATCGAGCGGTATAGAAATAGTGTATAGATACCTCAACTAAACATCAAACCTATCCTGTCCCCACCAATCCGGAATCAATTCTTTTAATTTTACTGATTTTTGAGTTTCTATATCTTTTGAACCCACTCCAATTCCATTGCCGGAATTACCACATATTCATCAGCATTTTCGCCCGCTCGCAAATACACATTGTTGATTCCTGCCTGAATGATCGTTCTGGCACACAGCGGACATGGTTTGGCCCTGTGAATGGAATTATCTTTAGGATTCACTCCTACCAAATACAAATCCGCCCCGATCGTTTGCTGTCTTGAACAATTTAGCAATGCATTTGCCTCTGCATGAATCGCCCGACAGATCCCATAGCCATCGCCTTGATGCATATCTCGCTCTATCCTTGGGCATTTCCCCAAATCGCAGCAGCTTTCAAATCCTCTCGGTGCACCATTATATCCCGTAGAAATAACCACATCGTCTTTCACTATAACTGCCCCGTATTTTCTTTTCATACAGGTGCTTCTATAAGCAAACACTTCCGCACAATTTAAATATGTATCCATCTTAGAAATTCGTTTTCCCTGTTCCGGTTTTACCATGATCATCACCTCGTAATATTTACATGCCATCTTCCCTTCACTTTATCACATTCCCGCAGGTGATTCAATGTTGGGATTCCACATTTTCAATTGACCGCACATGCGTAAAATGTTAAAATAGATATGTTAGGAACATACATATCATCCGGTCCTCAAAACCGGATATTAGCGAAAGAAATGAGGATGAAACATGGATTTTAAACAGATGTATCAGGAAAAACTCGTTACTGCTGAAGAAGCTGCAAAAGTGGTAAAATCCGGTGACTGGGTTGACTATGCATGGGCAACAATTACTCCTGTTGCTGTAGATAAAGCACTCGCAAAAAGACTGCCGGAACTGACAGATGTCAACTTCCGCGGCGGTATCCTTATGTGGGCTCCGGAAATCTTCAAAATCGAAAATCCGGCAGAACATATGACATGGAACACCTGGCATATGGGTGGAATCGAAAGAAAGATGATCTCACAGGGCTGCTGCTTCTATGCTCCGATTCGTTACTCCGAGCTCCCGAGATACTACAGAGATTCTCAGAATAAGCCGGATGTTGCAATTTTCCAGGTAGCTCCGATGGATGAGCATGGTTTCTTCAACTTTGGTCCGAACGCATCCCACATGGCTGCTGTCTGTGAGACTTCCAAAGTTGTGATCGTAGAAGTGAACGAAAACGTTCCGGTATGTTACGGTGGTTTTGAAGAAGGAATTCATATCTCCAAAGTTGATATGATCGTAGAAGGCGACAACCCGCCATTCGCAGAGATGGGAGGCGGCGGTGCTGCTACAGAAGTAGACGAGGCCGTTGCAAGACTGATCGTAGAAGAAATTCCGGATGGTGCATGTTTACAGCTCGGTATCGGCGGCATGCCGAATGCAGTTGGTTCCATGATCGCAAAATCCGACCTGAAAGACCTTGGTATCCATACAGAGATGTATGTAGATGCTTTCGTTGATATGGCTGAGGCCGGCAAGATTACCGGTGCAAGAAAGAACATCGATAAAGGCCGTCAGGTTTATGCATTCGCTGCCGGCTCCAAGAAACTTTATGACTATATCAACAGAAATCCGGAATGTATGTCTGCTCCGGTAAACTATACAAACGATATCCGTTCCATCTCCGCACTGGACAACTTCATGTCCATCAACAATGCGGTTGACCTGGATCTCTTCGGTCAGGTAAATGCGGAATCCTCCGGCATCAAGCACATCAGCGGTGCAGGCGGACAGCTGGACTTCGTTCTCGGCGCATACCTCTCCAAAGGCGGTAAGAGCTTCATTTGCTGTTCTTCCACCTTCAAGACAAAAGACGGCGAATTGAAATCCAGAATTCTCCCGACCCTGAATCCGGGTTCCATCGTTACCGACACAAGATGTAACACCCATTACCTGGTAACCGAGTACGGCAAAGTAAACCTGAAAGGTCTCTCCACATGGCAGAGAGCCGAGGCGATCATCTCCATCGCACATCCGCAGTTCCGCGACGAACTGATTGCAAGTGCTGAGAAGATGAATATCTGGAGAAGAAGCAATAAAAGATAATTAATCTTTTCAATTGAATCACATACAAGAACAACTCGGTGCATGAAGACACTTTTACCTCCATGCACCGAGTTATTTGTTATCATTTTACATCATCCATCCAATTCTCAGCTTCCATCAACTGCACTTTAAGTCCCGGGAACAGATGAAATTCAATCTCATCACGCATACCGTATAAGCAATTCTTTGACTCATCCTCAAACCACCACACCATCACCGTTTCCTTCACCGGGTCAACCACCCAGTATTCTTTCACGCCTGCGGTTCGATATTTCAAGACTTTGATACCATAATCACGCTTTCTTGTTGACTTGGATACAATCTCAATGACCAGATCCGGAGCACCATGACAGCCATCCGCTTGAATCTTATCCGGCTCACACACAACAATAATATCCGGTTCCAGATAGTTTTTATGATCTTCTACCAGCTTCACTGCCATCGGGGCAAAAAACATTTCACATTTTCCGTCATTTTCCAGAATGTGACTGTGAATTTTATGTGACAGATTTCGTAATAACCGCTGATGCACGGTTTTAGGCGATGCAAAATAGAAAATCTGACCATCGATCAACTCTGCACGCACACCTTCCGGGAGATTTTCGATATCCTCCACCGTAAAATCTCTTCTCACTGCAAGCTCCGCATTCATTTTCATAATTTCGTCCTCTCCGACAAACGCCTGCATATATCCATTGCCTCCTTCCCCACATGTATCTTCCATAATACAAGTATAAACGATGCAAAAACGTCTGTCTATGTTCTCTGATACCACTGGATTTTTTAGGCGATCTGCCCAAGAATTAAGAAATATTAGAAATCCCAGAAGTGGTGTAATTATTATATCACGTCACAAAAATTGTGAAAGAAAAAAGAATGCGCTCACGCACATTCTTTTTCCAATAACTCATTGTTACCACGCTGCCACAACGCCATCGGCTCTCGGCTCAGACGCACCGCAAAGTACGCCCTCCTCGTTGCGCCAGATGATCTGACCGCGGCCAAAGGTAATATTTTCCGGCAGAACACTGATCTCATGTCCGCGGCGCACCAGCTCCTCGGTAATCGCAAACGGGAAGCTGCGCTCCACCTGGATCTTCTTGCCGCCGGTCCACTGCCATCTCGGCGCATCTAACGCCTCCTGCGGATTCATCAGGAAATCAACGGTATTCATTACCACCTGCACATGTCCCTGCGGCTGCATCGGACCGCCCATGACACCGAACGGACCAACCGCTTTTCCATCCTTTGTGAGGAATGCCGGAATGATCGTATGGAACACCTTCTTACCCGGCGCCAGACAGTTTTCCTCTCCGTCAACAAGAGAAAAACTTGCTCCGCGATCCTGGAAGGAAATTCCGGTTCCCGGAACCACCACACCGGAACCAAATCCCATATAGTTGCTCTGGATATAGGAAACCATGTTGCCTTCGCCGTCAGCCGTACAGAGATAAATGGTACCGCCCTTGGTCGGCTCACCCGGCTCCGGCTCCTGCGCCACATCCGTGATCAGTGCACGGCGTTTCGCAGCATAATCGTCGTTTAACATTTCATCCGTTGTTACCTTCATATAACGGGCATCAGCAACATAGCGTTTGCCATCAGCAAATGCCAGCTTCATTGCCTCCAGCTGCTTATGGAAGGTATCGGCACAGTCACGGCAGCTGAAATCAAATCCTTTTAAGATATTCAGGGCCATCAATGCGATGATACCGTCACCGTTCGGCGGAATCTCCCAGACATCATAGCCCTTATAATTGATATGGATCGGGTCCACCCACTCACACCAGTAGGATTCCAGATCTTCTTTTCGAATGAAACCTCCGGTCTCTCTGGAGAAGGCATCGATTTTCTCAGCCAGCTCACCGCGATAGAACGCCTCGGCGTTGGTTTCCGCAATCTTTTCCAATGTATCACCATGATCTTTTAAATAAACCATATCACCCGGATTCGGGATCTTTCCATCCGGTGCAAAGGTTTCAAACCAGCCGCGGTGACAGTCACCTTTGAAAATCTCCTTGAACTGCTTATATGCTTTTAACCAGGAATATGCAGTGAGCGGTGTCGCCGGATAGCCTTCTCTCGCATAGCTGATCGCCGGCTTCAAAACCTCCGTCAGCGGCAGACGACCGAATTTTTTCGAAAGCTCTGCCCAAGCGGACGGCGCACCAGGGACCATGACCGGAATCCAGCCGCGCTCCGGCATCTTTTCATGTCCCAGTTCTCGAACCTTTTCTGCTGAAATTCCCATCGGTGCCCTGCCGCTGGCATTGAGACCGTGAAGTTTATCTTTCGTCCAGACAAGGGCAAAGGCATCGCCGCCGATTCCGTTGGCGGTCGGCTCTAAAACAGTCATACAAGCCGCAGTTGCAATCGCTGCATCAATGGCATTTCCTCCGGCTTTCATAATATCAAGACCTGCCTGTGCAGCCAAAGGCTGGCTGGTACATACCATGCCGCGGCGACCGTAAACCACACTGCGCTTTGACGGGTAACTGTACTTTAATGCATCGTAATTCATCTTTCGTCCTCCCTGTGGTATTTCTTACAGAGTTTTTCTCGTCATTCCCATTATAGCACAAAAAATATCGCTGCACAGTTCTTTTTGCCTGTCCAGCGATATTCAAGCACATCCAACATGTTATACATCCTTCAGAACAATTCCATCCTCCTGCGCCAGCTTCTTCCTGCAAAGGTCAAGAAGGTACGACTGATAAGGGGACTCATCCTGCACCCGGTTCAGATAATAGACCGTCCGATGCGGCGGAGTAATATCCAGCTCATGGATAGAAACCGGTGAGTTCTTCACCATGCTCCTCGCGATGGACACCGGCAGAAATGCCCAGTTATCGCCGTTTTCCGTAAAATACTGCAAAAATCCCATCTCATCCAGGTACACGCGCGGAACTGCAGAACTGCCAAAATAATAATTATGCCAGGAATCGAAATTCCGGTCCCACTGGGTTCGGATCTCCAAACGCGGATTCAGTTCACTAAGTTTTACCTTCTCCGGAAGATCCAGGTCCTTGCCTGCCACAAGACAAAGTTCCTCCTCAAATAATGCATTGGTACTGACCTGTGAGGAATACATCGGGTCTGTGATAAACGCGATATCCACACTCTTGTTGGTCACATACCGATAGGCGTCCACCGAATGAAGCGTTGTCACATGAAGGCTGCATTCCGGGTTCTCTTTCATAAATGTCTGAAAAACCGTCGGCAGCATGAACGCCATCAAACTTCCCACGCTGGCAATATAAAAACTTTTTTCATTTCCAAGAAGAGCCGCCTCCTGGGTCTCATTCCAGAGCGCCTGCCAGCGGTGAGCAATGCCGATAAATGCCTGTCCCTGCTTCGTCAGTTCCACATGGCGGACACCTTTGTTTCTTATAAAAAGGGAATATCCCAGCTCCTCCTCCAGCGCACGGATCCGTCGTCCCAATGCCGGCTGGGTAATATACAGCTTCTCAGCCGCCGCCGAAAAACTTCCGTGCTGAACAATGCTCAAGAATGCTTCTATCTCCAAAAAGGTCATAATATCTCCTCACAAGCACAATAATGTTAACAATCATTAACATTATATCAAACAAATACGCATTTTACAAATAGGAAATAACATGTTAAACTTCATTACGGTTCAAAAATAATGGTGTATTGTGAACCGAATAAACAAACGGGATTTCGGGGTTCTTCCTCCCCTTTTCCATATGATATTAATAAAAAAAACCGCACGCTGGATTAATTGCCGAATCCATTGTGCGGTTTTTGATTTCTATTTATTTTTCGTGTACAACAGAAAATCTCTTACACGTGAATGCCGCCGAATCGAACATTCAGATACGCTTTGATCTCCTCAACCGTCTTATCAAAGCCAAGAACTCCGCTGTTCAGACACAGATCATAGTTTCTGGAATCGTTCCAGTCTTTACCGGTATAGTACTTATAATAATCTCCACGGAATTTATTGGTCTTCTCCATGAATCTCTTAACCTCACGGTCGTTATCGAACATTCCGAGATGCTCTTTGGAGCGCTCCAGACAGAATGCCTCGTCCGCATAAACGAAAATACGTGTTACATTCGGATGATCCTTCAGGACAAAGTCCGAACCGCGACCGATAAAAATGCAGGATTCCTTCTCTGCGATCTGCTTCATGATCTTCGCCTGATAGTTAAACAGGTTGTCATTGGAAACAAACTCATCGCTCTCAGGAGAATGTAACTGTCCCTTATAGATCTGTACCGGTCTGCGGAAGATACTTTTTTTCAGTTTCTCATCAGCCTTGATGAACAGCTCTTCGTTGATACCGCTCTCATCGGATGCCATGCGGATAATCTCCTTGTCGTAGCAGGAAATTCCCAGTTCTTTCGCCAGCATCATTCCGACGGTACGACCACCGCTTCCGTAATGTCTTGCAATTGTAATAACCAAATTGCCCATGTCTTCCTCCTATTCTCCCAGATATGCCTTCTTAATAGAATCATCATTCATCAGTTTATCTGCATCTCCGCTCAGCGCGATCTTTCCGGTTTCCAGTACATAGGCACGATCGGCAATGGCCAGCGCTTTCTTCGCGTTCTGCTCAACCAGAAGTACGGTTGTACCGCTGGCACTTACTTCGCGGATAATGTCAAAAATCTCATTTACAAAAATAGGGGAGAGACCCATGGACGGCTCATCCATCAGGATGATCTTCGGTTTGCTCATCAGCGCACGTCCCATCGCAAGCATCTGCTGCTCACCGCCGGAAAGTGTACCGGCCATCTGGTTTCTTCGCTCTTTCAATCGTGGAAAACGCTGGTACACATGTTCCAACGTCTCCTCGATCTCCTGCTTATCTTTCCTGGTATATGCACCCATCTTCAGATTCTCATACACAGAAAGCTGTGCAAATACACGACGCCCTTCCGGTACGTGTGCCATACCCATGGACACAATCTTATGTGCCGGAATCTTCGTAATATCGCGTCCCTCGAACAGGATCTTACCGGCCTTCGGTGCCAACAGACCGGTCACCGTATGAAGGATCGTTGTCTTACCCGCACCATTCGCTCCGATCAGGGCAATAACCTCACCCTGGTTTACCTCAAAAGAAATTCCTTTGATCGCCTGAATCATACCATAACTGACTTCCAGGTCTTTTACTTCCAACATTGCCATAACAATCCCTCCTATTCACCCAGATATGCTGTAATTACCTGCGGATCATTGAGTACATCCGCAGTCCGGCCCTGGGTCAGGACCTGGCCAAAGTTCAACACAGTCAGTTCTTCGCAGATACCGGATACCAGTTTCATATCATGCTCGATCAGCAGGATCGTCATATCAAACTTATCTCTGACAAGACGGATCGTATCCATCAGTTCCTGTGTCTCCTGCGGGTTCATGCCGGCCGCTGGCTCATCTAAAAGCAGCAGTTTCGGATTCGTTGCAAGGGCACGGGCGATCTCCAGCTTTCTCTGCTTACCATACGGAAGATTGGATGCAAGAACATTGGCAGAATCTTCCAGACCAAATACTTTCAAAAGCTCCATTGCTTCCTGATCCATGGCTTTTTCTGCTTTATAATATCCCGGAAGACGGAAAATACCTTCCAAAAGATTGTATGTATATTTATTATGAAGACCGACCTTTACATTATCCAGGACACTCATCTTCTTAAAAAGACGAATATTCTGGAAGGTTCTTGCGATACCTGCCTTGTTGATATCGATGGTCTTCTTACCGGTAATATTTACACCGTCCAACACCACTTTACCGGTGTTTGGCTTATAAACACCGGTCAAAAGGTTGAAAACCGTTGTCTTTCCGGCACCGTTCGGTCCGATCAGACCATATAACTGTCCTTTTTCAATTTTCAGATTGAATCTGTCTACCGCCTGCAATCCACCGAAGGAAATGCTAAGGCTCTGTACTTCCAACAATGCCATATTACTTTTCCCCCTTCTCATTCTTACGTGCCGCAAGTAAACGTTTCGGTGAATAGCGCTCGCGGAACTCTCTTGCCTTCGGACTCCAGCTGAACAACATCATCACGATCAGGATCACTGCGTATACCAGCATACGATAATTTCCGAGAGAACGGATCA
>JAFSFU010000146.1 GCA_017435025.1 Lachnospiraceae bacterium
TCTGGTGATGGGAACTCCCTCGGATGGTCTTACAATTCTGGAGATTTCCTATTCGATCGGATTGGCATTCGGAATTTTGGTTTTCTTTAATCATTTTGCATCCTGGAAACTGACGGTGGACCCGACGCCGATCGAGGTGGAAATGCGGACGTATGAAACGAACGTGAATAAAACTTTGATCCAGAATGATAAACGAAGGGAGAGGGGCATAGATGTTTCTTAAACAATTTCTGCTCTTTCTTCTTGGAGCCAGTGCGGGTGGGATCATAGCTGCCGGCATATTTGCGTTTTTGGCGATCATCGGTATTTTTCCACGCCTTATCGGAGTAACCGGTACGAAGAATCATATTATGTTGTGCGAGACCATGATGATCGTTGGCGGAGTTTTTGGAAACCTGATGAACTTGTTCTGGATTCCTCAGATGCCTGTTGAAATTCCAACTGTGATCCGCTTGGTATTGCTGGGGACGTGGGGGACAGCCACTGGGATTTTTGTAGGCTGTCTTGTTATGTCACTGGCAGAGACTCTAAAAGCACTTCCTGTGCTCAGCAGGAGGATCCATTTGTCAGTTGGAATACAATATGTGATCTTAGCGGTAGCATTTGGCAAATTTGCAGGTGCAATGGTTTACTTTTTGAATGGGTTCAGACTGTAGGAGGTACAAGATGGAAATCGATAAGAAAGCGTACGAAAAATATGTGAAGGAAATAACACCGACACATAATATCTGGAAAAATATGTACCGCGCATTTCTGGTTGGAGGAATCATCTGCACGATTGGTCAGGTTTTGACGAACTTGTTTATGGGGATGAATATGGAAAAAGAGGTGGCATCCTCATGGACAACCTTATGTTTGATTGCAGGAAGTGCTGTTCTGACCGGATTTAATCTGTATCCGACGATTGTAAAATTCGGCGGTGCAGGTGCTCTGGTTCCGATCACCGGATTTGCAAATTCTGTGACGGCGGCTGCGATTGAGTATAAATCAGAAGGACAGGTATTCGGCATCGGTTGTAAGATATTTACCATTGCCGGTCCGGTGATATTATTTGGAATTTTATGCAGCTGGGGGCTTGGATTGATATATTGCATATTAAAGGTTGCAGGTGTGATGTAGGTCGCTCTTATACCAAAGATACCCATGGATAAATATATGTGGAACCGCTGATACTATCAGTAAAGAAATATATGAGAGGTGCATCAAATGGCAGACAATGAGATAAAAAAACAAAGGGGAAGGGCTACGGTTTTGTTTTGTAATCCACCATATCTTCTAACCTCTGCCTCAGTTGTTGGGAAGAAGGAAGGAGAAGGTCCTTTAGGGCAATATTTTGATCAGATAGAGACCGATTCCATGCTGGGAAAAGGAACATGGGAGGAGGCGGAAAGTGAACTTCAGAGCAGGGCAGCAGAAAAACTCCTGGAAAAAAGTGGGCTGAAGAAAGAGGAGATCCGATATTATTTTGGCGGTGATCTTCTTGCACAGCTGATCGCCACTTCCTTTGGTATTATGGATATGCAGTTCTCGGTATTTGGGGTCTATGGAGCATGTTCCACCATGGGAGCTGCCATGGGATTGGGAGCAATGGCTGTAGATGGAGGATTTGCCGATCATGTGATCGCGACCGCATCCAGCCATTTTGCGTCAGCGGAGAAGCAGTTTCGATTCCCGTTGGAATATGGAAATCAGAGACCTTATTCCGCAACATGGACAGTAACCGGATGTGGTGCAGTAATTATATCAAAAAACACGGGAAATCGAGCCATTCGAGGCAGAAAACCATTGGCAAGAATTGCAGGAATGACGACCGGAAAGATTGTCGATATGGGTGTGAAAGATTCTATGAACATGGGAGCTGCGATGGCGATGGCGGCGCTGGATACGATTTTGACGAATTTTAGGGATCTGGGTGTTGATGAATCTTATTATGACCGTATCATTACCGGGGATCTTGGTCAGGTAGGGAAACGCCTGCTCCTGGATTATCTTTTGAAAGCCGGTCATGATATCGGAGACCGATATACCGATTGCGGTATAGAAATTTTTGATGAAAGGTCGCAGGACACGCATGCCGGCGGCAGCGGATGTGGTTGTTCTGCAGTTGTACTTTGTGCCAGTATTCTGCCAAAGATTCGGGATGGTGTCTGGAAACGTGTACTGTTTATTCCAACCGGGGCATTGCTATCAACGGTCAGTTTTAATGAAGGACAAAGTGTTCCCGGTATTGCGCACGCAGTAATACTGGAAAAAACAGATTTGTAAGAAAGGAATCGGATATGGATTACGCAAGGGCTTTTGTGGTTGGCGGTTTGATTTGCATGCTAGCACAGGTATTGCTAGACAAAACAAAGCTGATGCCGGGGCGGGTGATGGTGCTCTTGGTAGGAATAGGATGTGTTTTGGGGTTTTTGGGAATATATGAACCGTTTGCGGAGTGGGCCGGCGCCGGTGCGACCGTTCCTTTACTGGGGTTTGGAAATACACTTTGGAAAGGTATTGCCAGGGCAATCTCAGAAGATGGCGTTTTGGGAATTTTTAAAGGCGGATTTACAGCAAGTGCTGTGGGGATTTCTGGTGCGCTGATTTTTGGTTATCTGGCATCTCTGATGTTCAGACCGAAAATGAAACAGTAAAATAAGATTGTCTAATCTACAAATATTGACAGTAGAAAACCATTATAGTAAAATGAAATAATAAGTTTTTACAAAGGAGTGGTTTTTTGTGGATATAGACAGTTGTCTAATGTATCTATTCTTTCTTCTGGCATCGGCGTATTTTGCCAGTTGTGAGACGGCGTATACAGCCGTGAGCCGGGTACGGCTTCGTACAATGGCGGAAAAAGGAAACAAGAGGGCGAAAAAAGCGTTATGGGTGTGTGAGCGTTTTGATAAGACGCTGACAACCGTGCTGATCGGAAACAATATTTTCCATGCGAGCTGTGCATCTCTTTCCACGTTGCTTGTTATGCGTCAGTTTTCGGCTGAATATGTTGTATATGGAACAATCCTTACGACGGTGATCGTTTATCTGTTTGCCGAGATGATCCCGAAGAGTCTTGCAAAAGCGCGCAGCGAGGAACTGTCCTTATTCTTTGCATCCAGTATGGTATGGATCGTTCGTTTATGTACGCCAATTTCCTTCCTGTTTTCCGGTATCTCAACAGCACTTTCTCATTTCTTGAGTGCGGAGGACAGCGGTACAGTGACAGAAGAAGATTTGTTGAACATTATTGAGACAATTGAGGATGAGGGTGTACTGGAACCTGAAAAGCAGGCATTGGTAAATTCTGCGATTGAATTCGGACAGAAGAGGGCGGAAGATATTATGGTGCCGATTGATAAAGTGGTTAAGGTCTCCAGCAATATGCCGGTGAATAAGCTGGCTGAGTTTGTAAAAACGCTTCCGCATTCCAGACTTCCGGTCTATGAGGGACGTGAAGATAATATTGTAGGTATTCTTCCGGTCAACGATTTCCTGAGTCACTATGTAATGAAGACTCCGATCGTGATGCGTAAAATGTTGTTGAAGCCATACGTATTTGACCAGAAAACAGAAGTCTCCGAACTGCTTCAGAGAATGCGTTTGAATAAGCTTCATATGGTCTTTATTTGTGATGAAAACCGAAAAAAGGTCGGTCTTATCACGATGGAAGATATCCTGGAGGAGCTGGTTGGTGATATTCAGGATGAAAGCGATGCGGGCGAAGGCCTGCAGCTGATGTAGGGAGGAAAAGCAATGGAATATATTTTTATTGTCCTGTTATTGATGGGATCTGCTTTTTTCTCCGGTTCGGAAATTGCATATACGTCCCTGAATAAAATTAAGTTAAAAAAAGAAAATGAGAACGCAAAAGGTGTGCAGAAGGTCGTACATTACATATACAACCACTATGACCGTGCACTTTCCACGATCCTAATCGGAAACAACCTTGTAAATATCGCTGCGACTTCTCTTGCTACAGTACTTGCGGTCAATCTTGCATCAAAACTGGGTGACCGAATTACTGACGATCTTGCTTCATCAATCGTTACCGTGGTAATGACGATCCTGATTTTGATCTTCGGCGAGATTACGCCTAAGATGGTGGCGAAGCGATGTAATGAGAGCATTGCAAAATTTGCGGCGTATCCCCTCCGTGTACTGATGATCGTCTTTTTCCCGGCTGTGGCGTTGACAACAGCAATCGTTAATATGCTCAGTTTCCTTTGGAAACGTGATGAGGACGAAGAGGTCACGATCACGGAAGAAGAGTTTGAAAACATTCTCGATACGGTGGAAGATGAGGGTATCATCGATGAGAATCAGACGGATCTTCTTCAGTCTGCATTGGAATTTACGGACCAGGATGCGGCAGATATTCTAACACCGAGAATTGATGTCATTGGTTTTGAGATCAATGATGATATGGAATATATTCTTAAGACCATCAGCGAGACCCAGTTTTCTCGTTATCCGGTTTACGAAAGGACCGTCGACCATATCGTTGGCGTACTTTATGTGAAGCATCTCCTGAAGGAGTTGATGGAAAATGAGAATGTTGAACTGAAAGAATTGATTCTGGAACCGATTTATATTCCGAAGAGTATGAAACTCCATGCGATCATGAACGAATTCCGAAACAGCCAGACTCATATGGCAGTCGTTGCCGATGAGTATGGCGGTACAATGGGTATTGTAACGATGGAAGACGTTTTGGAACAGCTGGTTGGCGAAATCTGGGATGAAAATGACGATATTGTCAACGACTGGCAGGAATTTTCAAAGGTACGTTTTGAGTGTTCCGGTGATATGAATCTGAGTGAGTTCTTTGACCATCTGGATATGGATGAGGATGAACTGGAAACGGATTGTACAACGGTGGGCGGATGGTCCACAGAAATGATCGGGGCAATGCCTGTAGAGTTTGATTCGTTTGATTATAAACAGTATACAATTCTTGTAAAGCATGTGGATGAGAATCACAGAATTTCCAGATTGCTGATTCTGAAACATGAATTTGAAGTTCAGGATGATTGATCTGATAGAAAGAATTATGAAAAGCGCTGCTGAGATATAAAATTTCAGCAGCGCTTTTGCTATGCGATCAGTGAA
>JAFSFU010000147.1 GCA_017435025.1 Lachnospiraceae bacterium
ACACTTTACGGAGGCGTCGTTCCGGAAATTGCATCCAGAAAACATATTGAAAAGATCAATCAGGTCATTCAGGCTGCTCTCGCGGAGGCGAAGATGACACGGGAGGACATCACTGCGATCGCAGTGACCTACGGTCCGGGTCTGGTGGGCGCGCTGCTTGTGGGTGTTGCAGAAGCGAAAGCCATTGCTTATGCAACAGGAAAACCGCTGGTTGGTGTGCACCACATCGAAGGACATGTATCTGCAAATTTCATTGAGCATCCGGATCTGGAGCCTCCGTTCGTGTGCCTGATCGTGTCCGGCGGCCACACACATCTTGTAATCGTCAAAGATTATGGCGAGTTTGAGATCATTGGCCGTACGATGGATGATGCGGCCGGCGAAGCGTTCGATAAAGTGGCGCGCGCAGTTGGTCTTGGATATCCGGGCGGCCCGAAAGTAGATAAGGCGGCGAAAGAAGGAAATCCGCATGCGATGGAGTTCCCGCGTGCGAAAGTCGGCGGCTCCGCATACGATTTTAGTTTCAGTGGAATGAAGTCTGCGGTACTGAATTATATCAATCAGGCACAGATGAAAGGAGAGACCATCCACGTTCCGGATCTGGCGGCATCGTTCCAAAATGCTGTGGTAGATGTACTGGTATCCCGTGCAGTGGCAGCAGCCAAAGAATACGGTTATGATAAGCTCGCGATCGCAGGCGGAGTGGCATCTAACTCAGCTCTTCGTGCCGGCATGAAAGCGGCGTGCGAGAAGGAAGGAATCAAATTTTATTACCCATCCCCGATTTTTTGTACCGACAATGCGGCAATGATCGGCGCAGCGGCATATTATGAGTATATCAATGGCGCGAGAGCCGGCTGGGATCTGAACGCAGTGCCGAATCTGAAACTTGGTGAACGTTAAGAAGTGAGGGTGTCAATGAAGCAGAAGCGAACAGCTGCGGTTGTCCTGGCAGCAGGACAGGGAAAGCGCATGCAGTCGGCCGTGGCAAAGCAATTTTTGTTATTAGACGGAGAACCGGTGGTTTGTCATGCGCTCCGTGCATTTGAAGAGAGCGAAGTGGAAACGGTAGTTCTGGTGACCGGTGCGGATGAAATTGAATACTGTCAGAAGGAGATTGTAGAGAAGTTCGGTTTCAAAAAGGTGATGAATGTAGTTGCTGGAGGAAAAGAACGGTACCATTCTGTATATGAAGGGCTTCGGGCGCTGGAACCGGCACTGGAATCCGATGGGATCGTGCTGATCCATGACGGAGCCAGACCAATGGTGACCGGCGAGGTGATCGCGCGCACGATCCGGGCAGCCGAGGAGTACGGCGCGTGTGTTGCGGCTATGCCGGTTAAGGATACGATCAAAGTAGCAGATGCGGAGCAGTTTGCGGCAATGACACCGGATCGCAGTACGCTGTGGCAGATGCAGACGCCCCAGACATTTCGATACGGACTGGTATATGAGGCGTATCAGAAACTGCTTTCTGATGTGTCTTACCAGAAGGGGATCACGGATGATGCGATGGTCGTTGAGACGATGTGTTCCGGTCGTGTGAAACTGGTTGAAGGAAGCTATGAGAACATAAAGGTAACGACGCCGGAAGATATGCTGGTTGCAGAAGTTTTTCTGAAACAGAGAAAACAGAATTGTTAGAACAATTAAAAGAATTTAGATTCGGATGGCTGAAACGACGATAAAAACGGGAGAATAAGCCATCCGAATTTTAATTTTCTGACATTTGTTGGGCAAGATTTCGCCAGGAAAAGATGAGAAAAACCTTGTGTTTACAAGAAAAATGTAAAGCAGGCGAACGGATGGTAAACCTTATTTTCAAGAAAGTACAAAAAATAAAAAAAGTTAGAAAAAAACGCTTGACAAATGGAGAATGATGGGCTAAAATGCAGAAGTACGTTTGAGAGAACGCTTGGAGAGATATCGAAGTGGTCATAACGAGGCGGTCTTGAAAACCGTTTGTCCGAAAGGGCGCGTGGGTTCGAATCCCACTCTCTCCGTTAACTGTATCGTATGCGGAGCTGAGCAAGATTGGTTCCCGGTACAGAACTGAATATTCGATTCCGAAAGGAATGTGATTCAACCAGATTGCAGAAGTACCCAAGTGGTTGAAGG
>JAFSFU010000148.1 GCA_017435025.1 Lachnospiraceae bacterium
GGTTTCCTTCCAGTCTACGGCGTTTGATTGTACCTTTATAAGAATTATAGGATCGACTATGGGCAGTTTACTGACCAAGCTGAGCCAGACGTTCTTTAACCTGCTCCATCATCTGAGCATATTTTGCCTGTTTTGCTTTCTCTTCATCGATCTTTGCCTGCGGAGCCTTGCTTACAAACTTCTCATTTGCGAGCATTCCGTTTACACGGGCAAGCTCTTTTGCAAGCTTCTCCTCTTCCTTCTTCAGACGCTCAATCTCTTTGTCGATATCAACGAGCTCTGCGAACGGCATATAGATAGAAGCCTGTGCAACCACTGCGGATACTGCATCCTCAGAGATACCTGCCTTGTCTGCCTGAACAAGAACTTCGCTTGCGTAACCGAGAGTTGCAAAGAACACTTTACTGTTCTCAAAAATCGCACGAACTTCTTCATTCTCAGAAACAACAAATACTTTTGCCTTCTTGCTCGGCGGTACATTCATGGATGTACGAACATTACGGATCGCACGAACTGCTTCCTTGATTGTCTCAACGGCATGTTCATCAGCTGCAAAGTTCCATTCATCCTTGAATTCCGGCCACTTGGAGATCATGATGGACTCTTCCTCATCCTGCAGGTTGCAGAAGATCTCCTCTGAGATGAACGGCATGAACGGATGCATCATCTTTAAGGAATTGATAAGAACGGTTTTTAATGTCCAAAGCGCTGCTGCCTTTGTTGTATCCTCATCGTTCCAGAGACGCGGTTTTACCATCTCAATGTACCAGTCACAGAATTCCTCCCAAATGAAGTCATAAACCTTCTGAAGAGCAATACCGAGCTCATACTTATCCATATTCTCAGTAACCTCTTTTGCAAGAGCATTTACCTTAGAAAGGATCCATTTATCTGCCATTGTCAGGTCTGCCAGGTTCACATCATGAACCGGAGCTTTTTCGATATTCATCATGATGAAACGGCTTGCATTCCATACTTTATTTGCAAAGTTTCTGCTTGCCTCAACTCTCTCCCAGTAGAAACGCATATCGTTACCCGGCGCATTACCTGTGAGAAGTGTCATACGGAGCGCATCTGCACCGTACTTATCGATAACCTCAAGCGGATCAATACCGTTGCCGAGAGACTTGGACATCTTACGGCCCAGAGAGTCTCGAACCAAACCGTGGATCAGAACGGTGTGGAACGGTGTCTTACCTGTCTGCTCAATTCCGGAGAATACCATACGGATTACCCAGAAGAAGATAATATCGTAACCTGTTACAAGAACATCTGTCGGATAGAAGTACTCTAACTCAGCAGTGTTCTTCGGCCATCCAAGTGTGGAGAACGGCCATAATGCGGAGGAGAACCATGTATCAAGAGTGTCCTCGTCCTGTTTGAAGTGTGTATGACCGCACTTCGGACAAACTTCCGGACATTTCTTTGCAACTACCATCTCGCCGCACTCTTCGCAGTAGTATGCCGGGATTCTGTGACCCCACCAAATCTGTCTGGAGATACACCAGTCACGGATACCCTCTAACCAGTGCAGATATGTCTTTCCATAGCTTTCCGGAACAAACTTTAACTGTCCGCTCTTAAGCGCTTCGATCGCCGGTTTTGCCATCTCGTCCATCTTTACGAACCACTGCGGTTTAACCATCGGCTCAACCGTTGCGCCACAGCGATCGTGTGTACCAACGTTATGGGCATGCGGAACCACCTTAACAAGAAGGCCCTGCTCTTCCAGATCAGCAACCATGGCTTTTCTTGCCTCGTAACGATCCATACCGAAGTATTTGCCCTTTGCGCTGATGGTTGCGTCATCATTCATGATACAAAGCTCCGGAAGATTATGGCGTTTACCAACTTCAAAGTCGTTCGGGTCATGAGCCGGTGTGATCTTTACGCAGCCGGTACCAAACTCTTTATCAACGTAAGAGTCTGCAACAACCGGGATCTCTCTGTCTGTCAACGGCAGTTTTAACATCTTGCCGATCAGATCCTGGTATCTTTCATCATCCGGGTTTACAGCAACCGCTGTATCACCGAGAAGTGTCTCCGGACGTGTTGTAGCGATCTCTACGAAACGTCCTTCCTCACCAACGATCGGGTAATTGATATGCCAGAAGAAACCATCCTGCTCTTCGTGCTCAACCTCTGCGTCAGAGATCGATGTCTGACAAACCGGACACCAGTTGATGATTCTGGAACCTTTGTAGATATATCCTTTTTCATATAATTTTGTGAATACTTCTAATACTGCATCGGAACATCCTTCGTCCATTGTGAAACGCTCTCTGTCCCAGTCAGCAGAAGTACCCAGCTTGTGAAGCTGCTTTACGATTCTGGAACCGTATTCATCTCTCCATGCCCAAACCTCTTTCAGGAAACCTTCACGGCCAAGATCCTCTTTGTTGATCCCCTGCTTTTTCAGTTTGTCGATAACCTTAACCTCTGTGGAAATCGCTGCATGGTCAGTACCCGGCTGCCAGAGAGCCTCAAAGCCCTGCATTCTCTTATAGCGGATCAGAATATCCTGCATAGTGTTATCAAGAGCGTGGCCCATATGAAGCTGTCCGGTAATATTCGGCGGCGGCATTACGATAGTGAACGGTTTCTTTCCTTCTCTTTTGCCGCGCTCTGCGTCAGCATGGAAATACTTATTGTCCAGCCATTTCTGGTACAGGCGTTCTTCAATGTCCGCCGGATTATAGGTCTTTTCCAGTTCTTTCATTTTGAATTCTCCTTTTTATTCGGTATTTGATCAGTTACGACTGCTTTTACATCTGTTTTCTTACGACTGCATATTCGTCATCCAGACGATAATACGGACAGGCAAACTCTGCACATCTTAAAAATGCCGACATTTCATCCTCGTCCAGATTCGCTTCGCAGACATAATAATCATAATCTTCGTCGTACACATAATGTACGCAAGTTTCACAGCTGCCTGTGAATTTCTTTTTCTTTTGGTTCATGATCCACCGCTTTCTTCGTGCAGTGTCCTGCAAATAAAAATCGCCCTTTCTATGCGTACACATACAAAGGGCGAAAACCGCGATACCACCTTTATTCACTGTCCTGCTTCATACTTCTTTCACAAAACAGCAATCTCTTTGGTTGTTAACGGATACCATCCGGGAACAGCTACTCTTCGTTCACCGCTCCGGCTCCAAAGCTACCTTCTGTCCACGCTCTCCTGAATTGCCTTTCAGCCCACGGGCAATTCTCTCTGCAGGCGCCATCGACATACTCCTCTTTTTCCAAGCCTTTTTCATATAGAATTAAATATAGTGGAAAGCCGACTTCTTGTCAAGAGGTCACTTTCTAAATCATTTTTCTATACCGAAATTTCCAGTCATTTACAAGCTCACCGGCACCAGCCAGGCGCTTGATCGGATCTTTTTCAAAGATTTGATGGATTCTCGTTACCGGCGAAGAATTCTTCGATTCTTCCATGATTTCCAGTGCTTCTTTGTCCCACTCTGCCGTCTCTTCCTTTTCCAGCATAGAACGGAACCGTTCTTTCATCTCAAGTTCCGGCTCCATCAAAGTGAGAAAATACATTCTCTTTACATACATCCGGTCGCTTTTCTCGTTCCATGCACAATCATAAGCGTACATCGCCTTCTGGAAACAGAACAATTTTGTATAGCAGGCTGCAATATTATTCCAAATCTTTGCTTTGAACTCTCCTGTCATCTGCCGCTCACGGGACGATTCCAGGATTTTTTCATACATGGAAATCGCTTTTCCATAAAGAGATAATCCATAGAAATAGTCTGCTCGTCTCTTTGCATACTCGTCAACCGAAATTTTTCTGAGATTGTTCACCAACTGACGGTACCGGGTCTGCTCCTGCGGTGAGTAATACGCGCACTCCTGAAGGATCAAAAACA
>JAFSFU010000149.1 GCA_017435025.1 Lachnospiraceae bacterium
GCATTGCGAAGGAGCGAATCGATGAGACTTTCGGCAATGCCAGATTTATCCGCACCGTAATCGATGAGGCAGAGGCAAATCTGGCGAATCGCCTGGCGAAGATGACGAATTTTACACAGGAGGATCTGACAACGCTTCGTGCCGAGGACATCTTCCCGGAAGAAAACCAGGGAAAAGGTCTGGAAGCGTTATTGGAGGAACTGGAGAACTTAATTGGACTTCACGATGTGAAAGAGACTGTACAGACACTTCTCGATACGATTGCTGTTCAGAAGGATATGGAGGAACTTGGAATCAGCACCGGAAACGATGTTGGAACGCTGCATATGTCGTTCAAAGGCAATGCAGGAACCGGTAAAACAACGGTGGCGAGACTCCTTGGCAAACTCCTCGGAGCGATGGGCGTTTTGAAACGAGGAGACATTTTCGTAGAAGTAAAACGAGAGGATCTTGTTGGTCAGTATCAGGGACATACAGCCGCGAAGGTGAAGGATGTGGTGCGTTCCGCTATGGGTGGAGTACTGTTTATTGACGAGGCCTATGCCCTTGTGAATGGAGACGGTGATTCTTTTGGCAAAGAAGCAGTCAACGCACTGGTTGCAGAGATGGAAAACCACAGAGATTCTCTGGTAGTGATCTTAGCCGGATATACGACAGATATTGATCGGTTCCTTGCAGAAAACCAGGGTCTCAGAAGCCGTGTAACAAGAGACCTGTTCTTTGAAGATTACACACTGGAAGAAATGGTACAGATGTTCAAAAAGCTGGTGAAAACCGGCGGATTCCGGATGGCAGATGAATTGGACACAGATGTGGCAGAACTGATCTGGATGAAGATGCAGGCGACGGCAGATTTTGGAAATGGACGCGGTGTGCGGAACGTCTTTGAGAAGGTAAAGACAAATCGTGCAAGACGAATCAGTACATGGAAACGGAACGGTGTGAGCCTTTCAAAAGAGGATTACCTGTCAATTATAAAAGAAGATTTGATGTAATCGAAACAATGTGAGTAATGATAAGCAGTTGCTCAATGGGGGAAATAGTTATGAATAAGGTAGCCAATATAGCGATCAAGATGGTCGTTGGTGTGGTCGTGATCATGTTTCTGGTAGAAACTCTGAGCCCGGGCGGTGCACTTGGCAATCTGACCGGTATGCTGATCGCAAAATATCCATTCCATCAGCCGATTCTTGATGTATTCAAAGGCTCCATGGGCTGGGACATTAGCTTTGTTCCGGCAGTGGAAAACTCGATGCTTGATGATATTTTGATCCTTGCCATTGCGACGGTGATTTCCGGAGGAATCGCAAGCGTACTGAAAAATATTTTCAATCCGGTGGATACACGAGAATATGGTGCAAGAGAGTATATGCAGAGTGCCGGATATCAGATGCGTGGTATGGCGGTGTCTGTTCTTTCCAGTGTTGTGACGATTTTGTTCTCGAATATGATATTTTCCAGTGTGATCCAGAAGGT
This sequence comes from Lachnospiraceae bacterium, assembly GCA_017435025.1. The sequence goes on from JAFSFU010000149.1 coordinate 1,477, forward strand.
CAATGCCTCATTCCTGGGAGGAATCGTATTTACAGTGGTGAAGATTGCAGTTCTTCTGGTTGTGATCGCACTGTTTGCCGTGTTTATCCGTGCGGCGGCAGACCTTGGCTCCGGAAAAGGCTTTGGTCCGGGCCTGTTCGCGATTTTCGCGATTGGTTCCGTTGTGAGAACCGTTGCAGTGGATATATTCAGTGTGTGTGCACTGGCGGCGATGGTAAACAATGCGGGAGCGGTGGCCGGACCATTGTTTATCGTTTATGCGGTGATCGTGCTGGCGACATCTGTGGGCGGAAGTATGCGTGTATAAATGAGGACCAGATGATGGATGTACCCCATATAGTTTGAATGAAAATAAAGGGGAAAAGAGTATGGAGAAAGATAAAAAAACCTTACTGGACAGTATGTTAGAAGATAATTCGGGAGGAAAGAGCCAGTCTCTGGAAGAACTCCTTGGCATGGCAGAGACAGAATACGAACGAAATAAGCGTTTGTTGTTAAATTCAGCAGAACGTGGAGAGCAGAATGCAATTCTTGCGGTTGCGGAGTGCTATATGTATGGAAAAATTGGTTTTCCGGAGGAACCGTTGGAGGCCATGTTTTGGCTTTCGCAGAGTACGAGCGATCGTGCGCCCCTTATTTTGACTGAGTACTTGAGAAAAGATAAGAAAAATCTGGATTTGGCAGAGCAGGGATTAGAGCTTTTGTTCGAGTCGGACGGAAATGAGAAGCGAATGAACCTTGCCTATACATTTGCAAGGAGTCTCGGAACAGAATTTGGACGAAATCAGGACATTCCCAGATGTTTAAAATGGTTAAAACGGGCAGATGGGCACGAGGATCCGGGGCTGATGGCAATGCTGTTTGAGTGGATCTACAAAAATATATTGAAGTTTCCGGAAACTTATGGAGAGTATTGTCCGGAAGCAGCAGAATATCTGGAAAGCAGAGCAGAACAGAGCGAGGATCGAGAACAGATCATCCGGACATTGTCACAATATTATTATGACAATCCAAATGACAAAGAAAAGGTCGTGTACTGGGTGACAAAAAGTAGCGAAACCGGATCAGCAGTTGCTCAGTATTGGCTTGCATCGGCATATCTTGGTAAAAAGGACTGGGGACTCGGTATCGATGTATCAAAAGCTAAGCATTATATTGGTTTGGTTGAGAAAAATCCAAATGCCAGAGATACTACGGTAAAGGCTGCAAAAAGATTGAGAACGTATATCAAGGACAATGCAGAGGCTTTGGGCGCAGACAAACCGGCGGAATATCTGAATGCGGATCTGACAAAAAAGAGACAGGAAGAAGAACGGAAAAAGCTGCACGATATCCCACAGAAGGTTTTGAACGAGGCAGATGGAACGCAGATGCTGGAAGAACTGAAAAAAGCAGGAAGCACGGTTCTGCGTGTTCCGGATGGATATACGGACATCGAGAGAAGGGCATTTTGCTATTTGAATCATCCCTATATCAAGGAGATTAAGGAAATCATTCTTCCGGATACGGTATGTGCGATTGAGGACAGTGCCTTTGAAGGTTGCTGCAGTTTGACAAAGCTCACATTGCCTAAACGGTTGGAGAGACTGGGCCCGACCATCTTTAAGGGCAGCTACTTTGGCTTTTTGAAAATGACGAAAAAGGCTAAGAATACGATTCAGAGAGTTTCAATACCGGCGAATACAAAGCTTGGGGTGGCAAGTCTTGGCGGAATCGCCGGAATCGAGTGTCTGCACTTTGAAATTGGCCGTGAAGAACTGGATTGGGCTATTTTTTGCGGGCTCGATCAGACGTGCAAAATCAGTGAAATGCATATCCCGGGTAGTGTAAAACGATTGATCAAAACAGATGATTGGGGACAAAGTGTACATATTGAAAAATTGTATATTCCGAAGCATCTGAAGGATGAATTCTCTAAGATACAAAAGGAATCCACAAAGATTAAAATCAGTACGATTGTTCATATGTAAAAGCAGTAAGAGAGGAGACAACTATGGCAAAAGACAATAAGACATTACTGGATGGCCTTTTGGCGGCTGAAACAGGAGTAAATGAAGAGTCTCTGGAAGAGATTCTCGGGATGAACGAGGGAATCAAGACAGATGATCTGGCATTTCTTGTTCAGCAGGCGGAAAATGGCAATGAGGATGCGATTTATGCAGTCGGAATCAGCTACATGTATGCGGAAAATGGTTTCCCACAGGACGAATTGGAAGGTGTGTTCTGGCTGTCTCAGAGTACCAATAAAGAAGCTCCGCGTCATGTGGCTGGATACTATTTAAAGCAGGGTGATTTTGAAAACATGAAAGAGTGGGTGTTAAAGGCTCACAGTCTCGGAAGTCTTAACGCATACGACTTATACAGAGATTTGTTTAAACAGTTTTGTACAGATGACGGTGAGATTCTTGCACA
>JAFSFU010000150.1 GCA_017435025.1 Lachnospiraceae bacterium
CGGGAGTACCTTCATAAAGCATATCTCCTTCCACAACATTCTCTGCAAAAGCAGGACGCTGTTCCAGGGACTGCTTCAGCTGCTCACGGAAATTCGTCGCATATGCCTTCATCGGAGGAATCTCTTCCCCGGTAAAGTCATGGAGCTTGCGGAAGGTTGCCACACTGTAGGAGTTGGCGCCATTGTCCACTTTCTTGAGCCCGATCTGCACAACGCTTGCCCAGGTGGGACGTCTGCGATTCACAAACACGTTGTTCATGAACTCATTGAAATTGGAAAGGCTTGTAGGCGGGAGAGAAAGCTGAAGGGGCATATACTCGCCGCTGCGAAGGATATACAGCTGTCTCATGTTTTTGCACGCTTTACCCCTTGCCGGATTGCCCTTGGCATCGGTTGCCGTGCCGTATTCGTTGAACGGGCAGATCGCACAGGTTCCACCGGGAGTACCGATACCCTGCTTGCCGTCCATGGAAGAACAGAGCGGAGGTGTGTTTTCATCATACTCAGAACCGGCTGCCCAATAAGCGCAGGCCGCGTGGTTGTAGAGGATGACACCCTCGATAAACTTCACATAATCGGGATTCTCAGGATCATCTCCGGGAACCTCGAACTGGATCGTGCCGCCGCTGGGGATCTTCACTCTGCGGAAGCTGAGACGGATACCGTCAAAATCTTCGCCGATGTCTTCCGAGGAGAAGGAATCATCCATCATCTCGGGAAGAATGAACTGCTGTGCGGAAGGATCTGCGGGCATTACGGGATTCATAGCGTTGGGGGTCATTGCGTTAGCATTGGGGTTCATGTAGTTGTTAGTCATAGTTATAACTCCTTTAATATAAAAAATAATTTGTTCTGACCGAGCTTTATGCTGCTGCCCGGTTCAGTCTGTTCCATGTGTTTGTGGGCATTGTGAGGATGTTGTATCCGATGCCCTCAAGGTCGGTTGCACGGTCATAGCTTTCCACATCCTGACTGAATCTCGTCACAGCGTTGGAAAGCCCGTACAGTGTCAGATTGCCGTCTTCGATGAGGTGCTGCAAAACACCCGGTTCCTCCGATTCGGTAATGCCGAACTCGCGGCTGGCGAGCTTGACAAGTCCCGGAACATCAGCTGTGTTCATCCGGGCTGTTGATGCTTCCTGCATCATCCCAACGACACGGGCGAACTTTGCTTCATCTACTGCGGCTCTGACAGTATCCTGAATCTTTAAGAGAAATGCGTGGTCATCTGCCCGTAAGGTCTTTTCGGAATACAGAAGAATATTCTCATCCGTTTCGTTGACTCGGCCAATGTGGTTTCGCTTAGTACCGGCATCGTTAACGATCATGCCGTTACTGCATACCAGTCGGTAAACAAGCGGCTGCACCGTAACAGAACCAAGTCCGACCTCGCTGTTGCTGATGATCAGACCGGACTGTACAATGTCACCCGGAGTTACCTCTGCCTGCAGGCGGGGATTGACGACCTTGATGTAAAGTCGCCCCTCCGTGATCTGACAGCTCTCAAACTGTGCATCGGGCATCTCCCCGAGAATCGGCAGGATTGCAGATACGATTTCATAATGATCGAGACGCAGATACCGATTGCTGAGAAATGCTCTTGCTTTTCCGTCCAGTACCCGCAGCATTCGCTTGGACTGCGAATTCTCCATCCAGCTGTTTACGTTTGCACACAGCAGTTCCGGTTTTTCTGCCAGCATCTTCGCGTAGTACTTTGCAGGAATGGAAAGATGCGTACCGATCTGTCGGTGAGCAATCTCTCCAATGTCAAGCGGTTCGATCTGGTCATCTTTGTTTTCATCCAGAACGCGAAGCACAACATCATCGCCGCTTGCATCCATCTGAAGAAACTGGGTATCCACCATGTAATCTTCTTTGGCGTCTTTCTGGCGAAGAATTTCGGCTGCCAATGATTCAATTGTCAGTCCGGGTTTCATTACTCATCCCTCCCTTCACCAAGTCACGACGATTCCGTCTTCTTTTACTTCTCCTGCGAGTCCTGCACTTTCAAAGACCTTAACGAGTCTGTTCCAGTACATTTTCTCAGGGACACTTGTGAAGTAACGCTTGGTTATCTGTTTGTCGGCCTGCATAACAGTTACATCGCCATTCTCACGAATCATGAGACTGCGATGACCGTATGTGTTCAGGTTGGAAATCAGATTTTCGAGAATGTCTCTGCCCTGCTGTTCAAACCATACCTGTGGATCTACCGTGTTCTGCGGAGGAATCGGAGGCTTCGGTTTATCCTTATCAGCATCCGGGTTATCCGCCTCTTCATTCAGAGAGA
>JAFSFU010000151.1 GCA_017435025.1 Lachnospiraceae bacterium
GCGGCGTTCTGTTTGAGCTCCGCAGGAGCGAGTTAACAGAGCAGCTGATCATAGATGCACGGACAAAATCCGAAAACGAAGCATGTTTGAAAATACTGCATTTACTTTATAATCTTATAATCTAATGAGCAAATAAAACTTACATCACTGAATGAAATATCAATTCGTCTTCATAGATGGACAGGAAAAATAATCTATGCTATAATAATCCTACATTTCTTCCGGCCGATTAGGCCGCTATCTAATATTTCGGAAATATCTTTGGGAAATTTCATTCCCGGAAATCCGTTTGAAGAATTGAAAACTGAATAAGGAGCGGAGGTATGCCTATGTGGGTGTAAGTATAAGTTTTTGCTGTAGTTTTGGGAATGAAAGTTCAATAGACGACCGACGGGTGTTTGGGCTATACTGGAACCAGGCGAAGCATAAACTGAGAAGGAGGTGTTTGTACATGATGGATATGACGGAGGATGAAATTATGGCATTAAATGAGGCATTGGCAAGTGATAACAGTTATACAGTTGAATATTTGGATACACTTTCTGAATCGGTGCGGGCAGAGGTGATCGACGGGAGATTGTTTTATATGGCGGCACCGACCTTGGTTCATCAGGAACTGATAGGATTTCTTTATATGGAAATTGGCAGCTATGTAAGAGAAAAGAGTGGAGAGTGTAAGGTACTTTTATCACCATTTGGTGTTCGTCTGAACCAAGACGAAAAAACAAAGGTTGAGCCTGATCTGCTCGTGGTCTGCAATAAGGAGATTTTGACAGAGAAAGAATGCAACGGAGCTCCGGATTTTGTTGCAGAGATTCTTTCGCCAAGCAGCAAAAATAAGGACTGCACATTGAAATTGGGGAAATATCAGGATGCAGGAGTGCGGGAATATTGGATCTTAGACTGGGAGAGGGGACTGATCCTGGTTTATCGATTTGATCAGCTTATTGTAGAATTTCATTCCTTTCAAGATTGCGTGAAACTGGGTATTTTTGAAGATCTGGAAATTAATTTTGGAGCATTCAAAATGTAGAAGAAGGTGTTGACTTTTCGTATCAACTATATTATCATAATAACAGAACATTCGTTCGAATATGGAGGATAGCAATGAATAAAGACGATAAATTAAAAGCTCTTGATGCGGCGATCACGCAGATTGAAAAATCTTACGGCAAAGGTTCCGTAATGAAACTGGGTGATTCCCGTGCAAATATGAATATTGAGACAGTTCCGACCGGTTCTCTCAGTCTGGATATTGCATTGGGTCTCGGTGGTGTACCGAAGGGACGTGTGATTGAGATTTACGGTCCGGAGTCCAGTGGTAAGACAACGGTAGCTCTGCATATGGTTGCAGAGGTACAGAAACGCGGTGGTATTGCGGGATTTATCGATGCGGAGCATGCACTTGATCCGGTATATGCAAAGAATATCGGTGTAGATATCGATAACCTTTATATTTCTCAGCCGGATAATGGTGAGCAGGCACTTGAGATTACCGAGACAATGGTTCGTTCCGGTGCAGTAGATATCGTAATCGTGGACTCGGTTGCGGCGCTGGTTCCGAAGGCTGAGATTGATGGTGATATGGGCGATTCCCATGTGGGTCTGCAGGCGCGTCTGATGTCCCAGGCTCTTAGAAAACTGACTGCAGTAATCAGTAAAACAAACTGTGTGGTGATCTTTATCAACCAGCTTCGCGAAAAGGTTGGTGTTATGTTTGGTAATCCGGAGACAACAACCGGTGGCCGTGCGCTGAAATTCTATTCTTCCGTTCGTCTGGATGTAAGAAGAACTGAATCCTTGAAGCAGAGCGGTGAGGTTGTTGGTAACCATGTTCGTGTAAAAGTTGTAAAGAATAAGATCGCTCCGCCTTTCAGAGAGGCTGAATTTGACATTATGTTCGGTAAAGGTATCTCCAAAGAGGGTGATATTCTCGATCTGGCAGCTAATGCCAATATTGTAGAAAAGAGCGGTTCCTGGTACGCCTATAAGGGGGCAAAGATCGGTCAGGGTCGCGAAAATGCAAAGACCTATCTGGCGCAGAATCCGTTGATCTGTGAGGAGATCGAGAATCAGGTACGTGAACTGCACGGACTTGCTGCGCAGCATGTGGCAGCTGAGACGGCTGTAAACGTGCCGATGAATGAAGAGGCAGAGTAATCAATGAAGGTTTGGAAACAGGAAGAATGGGCCGACGTGGCCGGACCGGATATGGCTTTTGAAACGGTTGTCCCTGTGGAGAAAAGCGCATCTGGCATGGAACCGGCAGAAGCAAAGGCGGCCCGTGAAAAGGCAGTGTATTATCTTCAGTTTTCCGGAAAGACCGAGAATGAATTGCGTAAGAAGCTGGCGGAGAAGGAATTTTCGCCGGCTTCTATTGACTATGCGATTGATTTTGTGAAAAAGTATCGCTATTTGGACGATGAAGATTATACAAGGCGATTCATCGAGAAGAACAGACAAAAGAAAAGTCGGAAACAGATGGTTTATGAATTGATACAAAAAGGCGTGTCCAGGGAGATTTTAGACCGGGTATTGGAGGATGTGCCGGTGGACGAGGAGGCGCAGATAATGGCTGTCTTGGAAAAACGCGGGTATTCCGGCGGGGATGCGACAAAGGAAGAAAAGCAGAAAATATCCGCGTATCTTGCCAGAAAAGGGTTCTCCTATGATGCAATATCCACGGCTATGATTCAATTTGCACGGAAAATTCCGGATTAAGGGCAATATACTTGACATAATGTATAAAAACGTTTAAAATTGATTTGTTGTACAATGAAAATTTAATAAAGGAGGTGCTCCTGTGTCACCAATAATAAGCGCGTTAATAACAGCAATTATTGTGGCTCCTATTACCTGGCTCCTCGCTGTAGCTCACCGTAAGAACAGCTATGAAAGTAAGATCGGAAGCGCAGAGGAAAAATCCAGAGAAATAATAGATGAAGCATTGAAAGTCGCAGAGACGAAGAAGAAAGAAGCTCTCCTCGAAGCTAAGGAAGAAAACCTGAAGGCTCGTAATGAACTGGAAAAGGAAACCAAAGAGCGTAGAGCAGAGATTCAGCGCTATGAGCGCCGTGTTCTCAGCAAGGAAGAAAACCTGGATAAAAAGGCTGAAGCAATGGAGAGAAAAGAATCCAATCTGGCTTCCAGGGAAGAATCCTTAAAGAAGCGTTCTGCTGAGGTGGAAGAACTTTTTGCGAAAGAGCAGGAAGAGTTGGAAAAGATTTCCGGTCTCACTTCTGAACAGGCAAAAGAATATCTTCTGAAATCTGTAGAAGAGGACGTGAAACACGACACTGCGAAGCTCATCAAAGAACTGGAGAGCAAGGCTAAGGAAGAAGCAGACAAGAAAGCAAAAGAGTATGTGGTTACAGCAATTCAGAGATGTGCTGCGGACCACGTTGCAGAAACAACAGTTTCTGTTGTTCAGCTTCCGAGTGATGAGATGAAGGGCCGTATCATTGGACGTGAAGGCCGTAATATCCGTACTCTGGAGACAATGACTGGTGTTGAACTGATCATTGACGATACTCCGGAAGCTGTCGTACTGTCCGGTTTTGATCCGGTAAGAAGAGAAGTTGCAAGAATCGCTTTGGAGCGTTTGATTGTGGACGGACGTATTCATCCAGCCAGAATCGAAGAAATGGTGGAGAAAGCGCAGAAGGAAGTTGAGTCCATGATGCGTGAAGAAGGTGAAGCCGCATGTCTCGAAGTCGGTATTCACGGTATCCATCCGGAACTTATCAAGCTGCTTGGTAAGATGAAGTTCAGAACCAGCTATGGACAGAATGCATTAAAGCATTCCATCGAAGTTGCACAGTTGTCCGGTTTACTGGCTTCTGAAATTGGTGTAGATGTCAGAATGGCAAAGCGTGCCGGTTTATTACATGACATTGGAAAATCCGTTGACCATGAAATGGAAGGTTCTCATATTCAGTTGGGTTCCGAACTCTGTAAGAAGTACAAAGAGTCCGCAACCGTTATCAACGCTGTAGAATCCCATCATGGCGATGTTGAGCCGACGGGTCTTATTTCCTGTATCGTTCAGGCTGCAGATACAATTTCCGCAGCTAGACCGGGTGCAAGAAGAGAAACGTTGGAGACATACACAAACCGTCTGAAACAGTTAGAAGATATTACCAATACTTTTAAGGGTGTTGATAAATCCTTCGCAATTCAGGCAGGTCGCGAGGTGCGCATTATGGTAGTACCGGATCAGATCAGTGATGATGATATGGTATTGCTGGCTAGAGATGTTTCTAAGAGAATCGAAGAGGAACTTGAATATCCGGGCCAGATCAAGATTAATGTGATCCGTGAATCCAGAGTGACCGACTACGCGAAATAAGATTGACAGAATCGGTTTTGACAGAATTGAGTTAGAAAGAAACGTCCGGAGGTACATAACGTAAGGTATGTGCCCCCGGATTTTTTTTCAACATCATTTCCTAAGGCAAAGAATGAGATGCCGGGAGATGCGTTGAAAACAAGATTGAATAGAACTATCACATTCAAGATTTAAGGAGGAAACAAAGATGGCAAAAATTGGTTTCGTTGGCATGGGTAATATGGCAGGTGCGATTATGAGAGGTATTTTAAAATCCTTTGCACCGGAAGATATTCTGTTTTATGATGCAAACACAGCACAGATGGAGAAGGTGACTGCTGAGACGGGTGTGTCCCATGTTTCTTCCAACTCTGAATTGGTGAAGCAGGTGAAGTATCTGGTTCTGGCAGTAAAACCGCAGATTTTACCGAAGGTAATGCCGGAAATCAAAGAACTGATCACAAAAGACCAGGTGATTATTTCTATTGCTGCAGGTTACGGCATTGCTGATCTGGCTACCGGTCTTGGAGAAAATGCCCGCATTGTTCGCGTTATGCCGAACACACCGGCTATGGTCGGCGAAGGTATGACAGGTGTTGCGTATGACGCAGCGATGTTCGATGAAGAAGAGAAAAAAATGGTGGAGACAATCTTCACATCCATTGGAAAAATGGAACTTGTAGACGAGAAGATGATGGACGTTGTGGCAAGTGCCAGCGGTTGTTCTCCGGCTTATGTATACATGTTTATCGAGGCTTTGGCAGACGGCTGTGTGAAAAATGGTCTCCCGCGCCAGATGGCTTACAAGATGGTTTCTCAGGCCGTTCTGGGAAGTGCAAAGATGGTTCTCGAGACCGGAATGCATCCGGGCGAACTGAAGGATATGGTTTGCTCTCCGGGCGGTACTACCATTGAAGGTCTGGCTGCTCTTGAAGAATGCGGTTTCCGTGGCGCTCTGATCAAAGCTTGTGACGCAAACTTCCAGAAAAACAAGCTTCTGAAATAAGAAGAATCCCAAAATAAAAGATTCGGATAAAGGAGGATTCTATGGAAGCGATTGTTCGTTTGAAGAGAGAACTGGCCTATGAGGGTACAGTATTGAAGATCTACCGTGACACGGTGGTGGCAAACGGGATTGAAGAAGTATTTGATTATATTCACCACAATGGTGCAGCTGCAGTGCTGCCGGTGACAGCAGATGGAAAGATCATGCTGGTTCGTCAGTATCGCAATGCGCTGGATCGGTTTACACTGGAACTCCCTGCGGGAAAAGTCGATTCTCCGGATGAGCCGAGAATCGAATGTGCATATCGCGAACTGGAGGAGGAGACCGGCTACAAGACCGACAAACTGGAGTTCTTGATGACCATCCATACAACGGTAGCGCTTTGCAATGAGGCGATCGATGTGTTCGTTGCAAAGAACCTGATTCCGTCCAAGCAGCATCTGGACGAAGATGAGAGTATTGATGTGGAGATCTGGGAGGTGAAAGACCTTCTGGAACTGATCTATTCCGGTAAAATGACGGATTCCAAGACTGTTGCAGCTGTTTTGGCATATGCGCAGCAGGAGGGAATTCGTTAAAACGAATGGATGGAGAATTCGCTTCATATAGTGTTACAAAACTGTATGAGGCAGACGTATGCGATTTTTTAGGAGCAGAGAGGACAGCCTTAAATTTTGGCTGTCCTTTTTTTTCATTGTTGGGAGTATCGCCGGGAGTGTTTTTTGTAATCGTATGAGTCCGGAAGCAAAGACAGAATTTTTGCATGTGGAGCAGCGGGCACTCGCTGGGATGCTGTCCGAGGATGTGGATTGCCAGAGGCTGTTTATGTCGGTTTTGTGGAAAAGACTCTGGGAAATATTTGTACTGCTTCTGATGTTTGCGGTCCCGTTGGCGGAAAAACTGAGGCTGATGACCGTGGCATGTCTGGGGGCAGCACAGGCGCTGATGATTAGTTCTCTGACTATGGATGTCGGTACATGGGGACTGTGGAATTATCTTTGCTTATGCGTTCCTCAGGGAATATGTTATTTGCTTGTAGGATATCTGTTGCTTTGGTGGATGCCGGTGAGCGGAAAACGACTTACAGTGGGGACGATTGGTACTCTAATAATGATTTTATGCCTCGGAGTGGCGGTAGAAACCTATGTAAACCCGCATTTTTGGACGTTTCTATTCAAAAAATAAATGGAGTGGGAATTTCTGTTTGCTTTTATAATAAGCAAAGGATATAATGTAGAAAAAATGCACATTTTAAGGGGGAATGTGCATTTGGAAGGGATATTTCCAAGAAATTACAGGGTTTACGGAAAAGACGGGTTCGAAATGAGAGAGGATATTAAAGGATTTATTGAGTATCTGGAAAAAGAAAAGGGCGCATCGGAAAATACATGTGTGTCTTACCGAAGAGATTTATTGCAGATGGCTGGATTTCTGGAGGAGATGGGAATTACAGAAGCAGGTCGAGTAACTCCAACAGCTCTGACTTCGTATGTATTGTACCTGGAGAAACAGGGAAAAAAGGCAACGACGATTTCGAGAATGCTGGCATCGGTGAAAGCGTTCTTTTACTATGAGTTCAAACAGGGGCTGGTTCATCAGGATCCGGCAGAGAATATCCGTGCACCGAAGGTAGAAAAGAAGGTGCCGCGAATTTTGTCGGTTGATGAGGTAGCGAAGCTTCTGGAACAGCCGTCCGGCGAAAATGCAAAAGAAGTACGTGATCGGGCTATGCTGGAACTCCTCTATGCGACAGGAATCCGTGTTTCAGAACTGACGCATCTGACAGTTAGCGATGTAAATCTGTCGATCGGTTTTATCACGTGCCGTGATGAGCAAAAAGAACGTACAGTCCCGTTTGGCCATGTGGCGAAAGCAGCACTTTTAAAATATATGGATCGTTCTCGTCAGGAACTATTAAAAGGAAAGGAATCCCCGCTCCTGTTTGTCAACTGCAGCGGCGGAGCAATGAGCCGTCAGGGATTTTGGAAGATTTTAAAGTCCTACGGAAAAATGGCAGGAATTGATGAGGAGCTGACACCGCATACTTTGCGCCACTCGTTTGCAGCCCACTTGATCGGCAGCGGTGCAGATATGAAAGCAGTCCAGACGATGATGGGGCATTCGGATATTTCCACAACGCAGATGTATATGGCGTATGCAGCGGAGCGGAAATAGAAAAACGAAATTGTTTAGAAAATGTCAAGAAACAGAAGAAAATAAAGTAAATATAGAAAATGCTTGATTTCATTAGGTTCGATGTGCTAGAATCTTAATAATTTGAAGTGGGTGAAATCGGCCTGCGAATAATAGAAATCGCAGGCCGTATTATTTTGTATAAAGGAGAGTAGGAGTATGAGCAGATTACAGATTGTTTCTCCAACCAAAGCGGAAATCGTTATGGAGGGACTTTATAAGGATCTGGAGAGAAGAATCGAGTCCAGTCCGCCAGGGCTCTGCCCGATCGATATGACAAGAGCGTTTTTGGAACTTTGCCATGCACAGACATGCGGCAAGTGTGCACCGTGCCGAATCGGTCTCCGTCAGTTAAAATATCTGGTACAGGATGTGCTGGATGGCAAGGCAACGATGGATACGCTCGATATTATGGAAGAGACAGCACTTGCGATCATGGATACGGCAGACTGTGCGATCGGTTATGAAGCTGCCAATATGGTCTACAAGGGATTAAAAGGTTATCGCGATGATTATGTGGAGCATATCAAGCATGGCCGCTGTACCTGTACATACCATCAGCCGGTACCGTGTGTTTCTCTCTGTCCGGCACGTGTGGATATCCCGGGTTACATTGCCCTTGTCCGTGAAGGTCGTTATGCGGATGCGATCCGACTGATCCGCAAGGACAATCCGTTCCCAACCGTTTGCGGTTTCATCTGTGAACATCCGTGTGAGGCAAGATGCCGCAGAAATATGATTGATGATTCCATTAACATTCGTGGTCTGAAGCGCGTGGCTGCGGACTTTGCCGGCGTGGTTGAACCACCGGCATGTGCTCCGTCCACAGGTAAAAAGATTGCTGTTCTCGGTGGTGGACCGGGCGGCCTCAGTGCGGCATACTTCCTGCAGTTGATGGGACACCAGACAACCGTTTATGAGATGCTGCCGAAGCTTGGCGGTATGCTTCGCTACGGCATTCCGAACTATCGTCTTCCGAAGAACCGTCTGGATGAAGATATTGATGCAATCTTAATATCACACGAACATAGTGACCATACAAAAGCTCTTCACACTATTGCAAACAAATATAATATACCTATATATGCAAATATTGAAACCTGGAATTCTTTACCTGAGCAATGCAATAAGATTAAC
>JAFSFU010000152.1 GCA_017435025.1 Lachnospiraceae bacterium
AAGAGAGGCATAATATGGAATTAGCAGAACTTTACGGACAGCTTGGTATTTCTGAAACTGTCCTGAATTATGCAGCTGAAGTGGAATGGTCCTTGAAGGAACGTTTTGAAGCCATTGACGCAGTTGCAGAATTTAATCAGACAAAAGTAATCAAAGCGATGCAGGAAGCACGCGTCAGTGATATCCACTTTGCGGCAACGACTGGATACGGATACAATGATCTCGGACGCGACACGCTGGAAGAGGTGTATGCGAAAGCATTTCACGGTGAGGATGCGTTAGTGCGTCCACAGTTGATCTCGGGAACACATGCGTTGACGGTTGCATTGTCCGGTAACCTCAGACCGGGAGACGAGATTTTATCTCCGGTCGGAAAACCTTACGACACACTGGAAGGTGTGATCGGTATTCGTGAATGCCCGGGTTCCTTAAAGGAATATGGAATTTCCTACCGTCAGGTGGACCTGCTGCCGAACGGTGACTTTGACTATGCTAATATTCGCAAGGCGATCAATGAAAAGACAAAACTTGTGGAGATTCAGCGTTCAAAGGGCTATGATACAAGACCAACCTTATCTGTTCAGAAGATAGGAGGACTGATCGCCTTTATCAAGGAGATCAAACCGGATGTAATCTGCATGGTCGATAACTGTTATGGAGAGTTTGTTGAGACAATGGAGCCTACCGATGTAGGTGCAGATATGATCGTAGGATCACTGATCAAGAATCCGGGCGGCGGTCTTGCGCCAATTGGCGGATATATTGTTGGTACTAAGGAGTGCGTGGAACGTGCAGCATACCGTTTGACTGCGCCTGGACTGGGAAAAGAAGTGGGTGCTACCCTTGGTGTCAGTCAGTCACTCTATCAGGGATTATTCCTTGCGCCAACGGTTGTTGCAGGAGCACTTAAAGGCGCAATTTTCGCTGCAAATATATACGAAAAGCTTGGTTTTGGCGTTGTTCCGAATAGTACAGAAAGTCGTCATGACATTATTCAGGCAATTACATTCGGTACTCCTGAAGGTGTAATTAAATTCTGTGAAGGTATTCAGGCAGCAGCTCCTGTGGATAGTTTTGTGACGCCTGAGCCTTGGGCGATGCCTGGATATGATTCTGATGTAATTATGGCTGCAGGCGCATTTGTTCAGGGTTCTTCGATCGAGCTTTCTGCGGATGCTCCGATTAAACCTCCTTATGCAGTATATTTCCAGGGAGGCCTTACCTGGTATCATGCGAAACTGGGAATCCTGATGTCTCTGCAGAAATTATATGAGGCAGGTATCATTCAGTTGTAATTTGTTGTACTGCTGATAAAATAATGATAAAATGAGGATGTTCGTATGAAGAGTAAAAATTCCTGGGTATTGTTGCTTATGCTGTTATCAGGTATTGTATTAGGTGGATTTATCGGAGAGATGCTTGCCGGAATCCCGGGATTTTCCTGGTTGAATTTTGGTCAGTCTTTCGGACTCAATGATCCACTGATTTTGAATTTTGGAATTCTAGTGATCACATTTGGATTATCGATTCGTATTACAATGGCTAGTATCATCGGTGTGATCATTGCAATTCTTACCTATCGTTTCATTTAGTTGCGGGGACTTTGGTACTTGGAGAGCAGAAAGGCCAGGTGACCAGATGAAACAACGTACGATGAAAATGCTTCCGGAATCAGAAAGGCCTTATGAAAAGGTGATGGTTCATGGTGCAGAATGCTTGTCTGATGCAGAGTTGCTGGCTGCAATTCTTCGGACCGGCACGAAAGAAGTCTCCGCCAGAGATCTGGCGGAGCAAATATTGAAACTGGGAAATCCATCAGGACTTCCAGGTCTGCTTCATCATTCATTGCAGGATTACAGAGAAATCAAAGGAATCGGCAATGTGAAAGCAGTACAGCTTTCCTGTCTGGGAGAATTATCCAAAAGAATATGGAAGGCAGCGAAAAATATAGAATCCTTTATCTGCAGCAATCCTGCTGTCATTGCGGAATATTTCATGGAAGAAATGCGTCATGAGGAGCAGGAACATTTAAAACTTTTAGTTTTAAACACAAAAAATGTGCTGATCAAGGATGTTAATATTTCAAAAGGTACGGTAAATGCTTCGCTGGCTACGCCAAGGGAGATAATGATAGAAGCTTTGCGGTATCGAGGTGTCAGTATGATCCTTATGCATAATCATCCAAGTGGAGATGCAGAACCCAGCAGAGATGACTGCCTGTTCACAAAACGTGTGGAAGAAGCCGGAAAGCTGATGGGTATTCCATTATTGGATCATATTATTATTGGGGATACTACTTATGTGAGCCTGAAAGAACGGGGAATCTTATAAGAATGAAGAATACCAGATATTTTCTAATTGGTTTATCGATATTTTGTATATGTATGATCGGAATCACATCCATAAAAGGAAGTCTTTTGAATCCGCTTAGAAATGCAGTTGGCTATGTGTTGGTACCTGTGCAGTCCGCAGTCAATGCAGTTGGCGGTAGCATCTATACGGAGGCAAGCAACGTCCGGGAACTGAATGCAGCATTAGATGAAAATGCGAAACTGAGAGCCCGTGTAGACGAGCTGACAGAAGAGAATACGAGACTTCGTGCAGAAGAGATGGAATTAGAGCGCCTGCGTGAATTGTATGAATTAGATACAGAATATATGCAATATCATAAAGTCGGAGCCCGAATCATTGCGAAAGATTCCGGAGCCTGGTATTCGGTGTTCCGCATTGATAAAGGTTCTGATGACGGAATCAAAGAGAATATGAATGTGATCGCGGGCGGAGGTCTTGTCGGAATTGTTACGGATGTAGGGGCAAACTATGCAACTGTACGTTCCATCATTGACGATTCCAGTCAGGTAAGTGCCATGGCACAGCAGTCTGGTGACACCTGTATGGTTTCCGGTGATCTGAAACTTTTTAAAGAGGGCCGACTGAATCTTGGATATATGGAAAAAGACGATGATGTAAAAGATGGTGATATGATCGTGACTTCCAATATCAGCGGTAAGTTTCTTCCGGGAATTCTAATCGGATATGCGACAGATATTACGGTTGATTATAATGACAATCTGACAAAATCCGGATATGTGATACCGGTGGCACAGTTTGACCGGCTGCAGGAAGTGCTTGTCATCACAGATTTAAAGGATGCGGGGCCTGAAATCAATGAATAATAGTTTTAAACAGATTATCGTCAGCTTGTTTTTAATTGTTCTTGCATTTATTGTGCAGACATGCGTATTTCCTCTGCTTCCGTTTTTGGCAGTATATCCGAATCTTCTGCTGATTTTGATTTTCTCATTTGGATTCATTCGCGGAAGCAATTCTGGTATCTGTTATGGTCTGGTGGCAGGGCTTTTGATGGACCTCTCATCAGGAGGGGCACTGGGCTTTTATACCTTGTTCTATATCTGGATGGGTTATGTCAATGGTATCTGTACAAAGTATTATTATGAAGATTATATTACATTGCCGCTGGTGCTTTGTGCACTGAATGAACTTGCATACAATCTTTACCTGTATGTATTCAGTTTCCTGATTCGTGGACGTTTGAGTTTTGGATATTACTTCATAAATATCATTTTACCAGAAACGATTTTTACAGTGGTAACAACGCTTATTGTTTATCGGCTGTTCCTTTACATCAGCAGAAAGCTGGAAGAGATGGAAAAAAGGAGAGACACTACGATTGTTTAACGATTTGCTGGAGATTTTGAAAGAATTTCTGAAAAAAGTATTTGCATCCAGACTATTTATCCTGAGCATTTTCTTTGTCGGACTGTTCGGGATTCTTGTGGTGCGTTTATTTGATCTTCAGGTCATCAATGGTGAGCAGTACCAGGAAGATTATATGACGAAAACGGAGACGATTGTGAAACTGGATAGTACCCGTGGAAATATTTATGATGTCAATGGAAACCTGCTTGCATACAATGAGCTTTCCTATAATGTGACGATTCAGGATAATGGTGATTACTCGCGATCCAATGACAGAAATCGTATGCTTCTTGAATTGGTTCGTATTTTATACCGACACGGAGAGAGTGTCGAAGGTGAATTCATGATTGGCGTGGATTCAAGGGGAAATATGGACTTTACCACCACGAGTGAATCTGCAAGGAAACGTTTCATTGCCGATTTTTATGGACTGAAATCCACATCGGAGCTGGATGATGAAGAGGGCAAATATCCATCCAATGTGACAGCCCGCGAGATGTTTGAAAAAAGAAAAGTGTATTACGGTCTCAATGAACTGACAGACGAGGATGGTCAACAAATTAAGTTGACGGATGAAGAGGCTTTAGGCATTATAAATATTCGCTATACGATGAGTTTTACTGCGTATAGAAAATATGAGTCAACAACGATCGCTTCTAATGTCAGCAAAGAGACAATGATAGATGTGCTCGAAAACTCGGCTATTCTGAAAGGTGTCAAAATTGAGAAGTCTACGCTGCGTGTCTACAACGACAGTATTTATTTTGCTCCGATCATTGGATACATCGGCAAAGTATGGGACGATGAACTGGAGCAGCTGCGTGAAATAGATCCGGATTACGAGTTGACAGATCTGGTCGGTAAAACCGGTATTGAGGCTTCGATGGAAGATAAGCTTCATGGAAAAAAGGGTTCACAGACCATGTACGTAGACAGTATGGGACGAATTCTCGAGATTGTTGAGAAAACAGATCCGAAAGCCGGTAATGATATCTATCTGACTCTGGATCGTGAGCTTCAGATCGGTGTATATCATCTTTTGGAACAGCAGCTGGCCGGTGTTATTACTGATAAGTTGGTTAATCGAGATTTAACGGAGGATGATTACAATAAGGCATCCAATATTCCGATCCCGATCAAAGATGCATATTATCAGCTGATCAATAACAATGTG